>JAFGAF010000330.1 GCA_016933815.1 Prolixibacteraceae bacterium | reverse complement strand
CCGGCATCTTTAACCTCGCGGCTCAAATCGACCATAAATTTTTGTTGCATAGCAGGTGATGCAGGTTGATAACCCGGGCACGATTGATTGATGATGTTTCCTAGCCCATCAATATTTTGTATATCCCATAAATAACCCGTTTCAACAACCATTACCTCATAATTTTGATAGGTATTTTTTAGGGTTCGGATTATTTGACCAACTTCGGCAGGCAACTGTCCGTGGTACGCATAGTAATAAGTAAACCCGATTATGTCGAATTGAGTTACCCCATTGGCAATTAAATTTCCATAAAACCAATTGGCTTTTGCCGGATCGGCAACATGAAGCGCTATTTTGGGTTTTAAATCGGAACTTTCAGAAATATCTCGCACTGCACTAATGGCAGCATTGTAAAGCTTTGCATGCCTGCTCCACGAGCTGCTAAGCGGAGTTATCCCTTCGTAAGCCGAATTCATTCCCATGTGGGTCATTATACCGCTGTTGTTTTCGTTACCAATTTTAACATATTCGGGCATAAGCCCCTGGCTGTTGAGCTTAGTTAAGATGCTGTACACATAATTGTAAACCGAATCGCTAAGGGCTGATAAATCGTAGGCAACTCCCTCCCAGGCTTTAGGCAGAATTTGCCGGCCCGGATCGCACCAAAAATCGGAAAACTGGAATCCCAGCATTACTTGCATACCTGCCAGTTTTGCCCTGAAAATTGTTTCTTCAACATCGTCGAAATTGCTGTATTGGGCTTTAACACCATCGGGTTGATTGAGAGTTTCCTGCCAGCTTGGATTATGCCATAAACGTACCCTTACCAAATTGGTTCCATTGTCGGCAAAAATTTGGTAAACATCTTTATTCTGTCCGTCTTCACGAAATTCAGCACCACAATCTTCCATCATGTTTGCATACGAAAGATCGGCTCCAAAAATAAAATCGTTTTGTGCATTAGTATTTATACCAAGCCATACAAAGGCGATCAGAAAAAATGAGATCATTTTAAATTTTAGCATATTAACAACAGTTGGCAGTTTGTAAAACCCCGGGCATAAAATCCCGGGGTATTATTGAACTATGAATTTTTACTCAACAGTACAAATTTCATTAATTAAATCGACAGTTACAGTATATGTGCCCATTGATGCATACCAATCGGCTTCGATATTTGGTCCTCCAAAAAGCAAAGCATCGTTGCTGCCACCAATTTTCACATCCCAATTATCGGGATAAAGCAGAAAATAATAACCCCATGGTGTACTGCCAGTAAGGCTTACATTGCCTGAAAAAATGCCGGGTTCGGTCATATTAAGCACTGCCGATGAAAAATCCCAAACATCATTAAGGCCAACAACATAAAGCTGTTCGCCAACAATGTAGTAAGTATTGTTTACAAGATTTACCACTAAAGTATAAGTACCGGCCGGTATAAATTGATCGTCGGTAATATTGGTAGCACTGTTGAATACCAATTTACCATTTTCACCACCAAATTTATTGGTCCACTGGTCGTCGATAAAAATTTGCATACCCCATTCCGAAACAGTGCTGATTGTAATTTGAGCAGTAAAAACACCGGGTATCTCACTCTGTTCCATCTGTGTAAGCGACCAATCGTCGTTCAGGCCTGTGTAATATACATTTTCGACAGGGGTTGTGCTGTATGTCAGGTTTTTAAGATCGGCATTGATAAGGTACAAACCGGGTTCGGGCGCCGGAATATTATCGCTCCCCTTAAACTGAAGCGTACCCGATGAAGCATCGCCACCAGCAAGGGTATAAACATCGGTCCAGTTATCGGCTTCGAGTCCCATTTGGTAGCCCCATTGCGAATTAACATTTACAACACCGGCAAAGGTTGAATCGTCTTCGCTGGTTAATGTAAGATAATTGTCAAATGTCCACGAGCCCGATATGCCATCGTCTATTCCGGGCAGGAATAAGTAGTTGCTGATTGGATCGACAATAACCACTGTGCCTGATGTTATTTCGTAAGACCATGCTTTGGGATCACTCAGGTCGATACGAAGCGTGTAATCGCCTGCCGCACCGGGTACTGTAAATTCACCATTTTGATTAAATAGTATGCCATTGCCACCATCGGGAGCAAAACTTACAGTGCCGGCTATAGCAGCGGCATCGTCGGTGCCGGTTTCGGAATTGTACAACGCACTAATGCCATTAACGTTAAACTTGGCATTATCGACACTGCTTGTAAACGAAACCTGCCATGTTACATCGGGGCGCATAAAGTTCATATCGGCACTAACATCGCCGGTAATCGACAGCGATGAAATAAAAGTGGCCGTCCATGCTTTTGAATTGGTGCTGTATGTTGTGTAATAGCAACCTGTTTGACCCGGGAACCAGAAATTCCATACTTCGGCCGAATTGGTGGTATTGTCCATTACAAACTCGTACCCATCGGCAGCATAGTTGCCCCAAACAGTACCATCGCCCTCGAGCAGGTAATAATTATACCATGCTGTTGCTCCCATAAAACCGCTGTATTCGCCATCGCTGTTTGGTGAGAACAAGGTAGTACCTGTTTGTAACTGATCGGTATCGAGAATAAAACCAAGGCTCATATCAATGGTGTAAGTTGTAACATTTACTTCGGCTACATTGCTGTACACTGCATCGGTGTTTTTGCCCAACTTGGCCTTTATGCGAAAATATAAGGGAGTTGCAACCCAAGGCTCAAAGCCCATATTCGTTGCCAACGTATTCAACTCGATGTAAGTGAATGACTTGACATATTCGGCTGCCGATAATTCGTTAACTTCGGCAAAATTTTCACTTGCCGAAACTTCCATGGTCATTAATGGTATCGACTCGGAAATTGCCATTGATGTATCGCTTATAATGAGAGCGCTTTTACTCCAGGTAAGGGTGAGTGCAAGCGCAGCAGCACTGTCTTTTTGTAGCACAATATCGGATTGGCTGGCAGTAAGCTGAGCCGACTCCAAGCCCGAAACTTCAATTAAAAGTCCGTCGTCTTGACAAGCTGTAAAAAACAGTGTTGCCAGAAACATGACTATGATGAATATTTTTGATCTCATATTTGTGTCAATTTATAATCGTTAATAATTTTCGTTGCTCAGGTTGGGGTTGGCTGTAAGATCGGACGAAGGAATTGGGTAAACATTGTATTTATTGTCAACTCCGGTTCCGTCTTTAATACCACCTTTCCATTCCCACACATAGGTATCGGAAGTAAATTT
>JAFGAF010000032.1 GCA_016933815.1 Prolixibacteraceae bacterium | reverse complement strand
TAAGACAAAAATATTAAACCTTTAAATCTCCCCCAATGTAATATCGCCGCTCTCGAAACCCAACATAAACGATTTCATTCGCTGCGCCGAGGTGCCATGTGTAAACGAATCGGGAACAACGTAGCCTTGCGATTGCTTTTGAATGCGGTCGTCGCCAACAGCCTGAGCTGCATTCATTGCTTCTTCCAAATCGCCTTCCTCAAGAATATTTTTAGTTTTTTGTGCGTAGTGTGCCCAAATACCTGCATAAAAGTCAGCCTGAAGCTCAACTTTAACATCCATTGCATTTTTTTGCTTTTGCGAACGCCCTGCTTTTGCCTTATTGTTTCGATCGAGTGTACCGAACAAATTTTGCACATGGTGGCCAACTTCGTGCGCAATAATGTAGGCCACGGCAAAATCGCCCTCGGCACCCAAGCGCTGTTGAAGTTGCTCCAAAAAATCGAGGTCGATGTAAACTTTCTCGTCGCCTGGACAGTAGAATGGCCCAGTGGCCGACTGCGCAAAACCACAAGCAGATTCAACAGCCGATCGAAAGAGAACCAATCTGGGCTCACGATATCGCAAATTACGCTGCTTAAAAATTGCATGCCAAACATCTTCGGTATCGGCTAAAACAACGGCAACAAATTGTGCCATTTCATCTTGTTCGGATACCGGTTCTGTATATTGTTCTGCCTCATATCCGAGCTGACCACCATCTTGCATCATGTTCAATACCTGCAAGGGATCGCCTCCCAGAAGCATTACAATAATTAGAATAACTATGGTTCCAATCCCTCCGCCAATACCAACTTTTCGCCCCGAGCTCATTCCTCGTCGGTCTTCAACATTTGAACTTTGTCTTCTTCCTTGCCAACGCATATTATAAAGGGTTAAAATTTTAATAATTCAAATTCTCTATAAAAAGCTAAAGCTTAAAAATTTATGATTTCAAAAAACACTCAATAAACATTTTTTCATTCTTATTGATTATCAACAAAAAACATCTGGTCTTAGCGAACCAACATCAAGTTCATGACCATTAATCGTTCCATACCAAACCAACTCACCCCGGTTGTTGTATATTGAACAAACAAAGTTCGACGAACCTTGAATATGCAAAACTTCGTTAGCCGGAATTGGATATACTATTAATTCACTTTTCTGTTCTTCAAAATTATTTTTTGCATAGTTAAAAAATGCCTTTCTTTTATGAGCCAATCACTTAACTCTACTTTCCAAACATAATCAACCTGAAGATGAAGATTTCCATCCGAATCGGGGAAAAGCCTATCGGCAGCTGATTTAGAAAAATTACTCTTTTACGCACCTAACGTTTCGCAAATTTTGTTTATTGGTTTCAAAAAACTTCAGCTCTTCGCTAATGTTATCGACCCAAAACGACACTGCTTGTTTATCACGCTCGGTAGATGTCCAGAAATATGCACCAATATTTTCCATGCCTGCATTGCGGTCGTTTTTATTCATATAAAAACCACCGGGTAAAATATTCAGCGAATTTTCATCGGTTCCGGTAAGCTCCAAAAATAAATTATCGTTGGGTAGGTTTTCGATGAGCAATTCCCAATCGTCAACCGAAGGTATTTTCCATCCCTGCGGACATACTTTCTGAGCAGTTTCCCACGAATAAAATCCTCCGTATTCTTTGGAATATTTACTATCGGGTACTTTGGCTCTAACGTTTTGTGTAAGCCATTGCTGATCGCCAATTTTTTTCCAGTTATATGAAATTTGAGGATCGAACAAATCGGGCACCGATCCTTCGTTACCTTCGTCGTAAACCCAGTTGTTGCCTTGAGCATCGAGCACGGTTATAAGGCCGTTCTTCTCAACAACAATATCCGTTTCGTTCAAAAAACTAATTCCGTCATATTGCAAAGGAAGCACTTCGCGGCCGCTTCGATCGATTAACCCATACAGGCCTTTATTGCCAACCATGGCAATACCTTTCGAAAAATCGTCAATATAATCGTATTTGAGCAATACAATTTCTTTGGCTTCTTTATCGATAAACCCGAATTTTCCGTCTTTACTAACTTTGTACATTCCAAGTTCGTCAACCTCATCAACAAAGTCGTAGTTTAGCGTTACCAATTCGGCTCCCGAAAGGCTAATAAATTTCCATACATTATTTTGCCGTACCAAATAAACACCATGGTTTTCGCACGAGATGTAGTCGTATTTTATTGGAATAATTTCCTTTCCGTTTTTATCGATAAAACCATACCGTAAATTTTGAAAAACCTTAGCTCTATCGGCAACAAAGCTCCAGGCAAGGTCGTACTTTAGATCAACGCAAACCTTTCCTTTTTTATCGATAAATCCATAAAACCTGCCTTTTTTGATTAGGGCATAGCCTTCGGAGAAATTCGCTACATAATCGAATTTTTCAGCCGGAATAACTTCATCTCCTTTTTTATCGATAAAGCCCCATTTGCCGTTTAAGCAAACCATGGCCAAACCTTCGGAAAAAATACCGGCCTTTTCGTATTTAAGCGGCAAAACAAGCTCGTTGCCTGCTTGGTTTATGAAGCCCCATTTGTTGTTGAGCATTACGGGCGCTAGCCCTTCTGAAAACGGCAACACATTGTCGTATTTGGCTGCAAGGACAATTTTTTTGTCGTTATCGATAAAACCCCACTTATTGTTTTCGACAAAAGGTTTTAAGGCATAATTATCGGTTTTACGGCACGAAAATGCAATAGCAGCAAACAGTACCATTAAGATGATTATATTTTTCATGTGAATATTTTTTTAGCAGGTTATTGAATGTTAATGCGCAAACCAAAAGCATGATTAAGATGCTGAATTTTAATCAAATCGTTAGTAGTTTCATAAATTGGAAAACTAAAATGGTACGACGAGCGTGCATACAACGACAGGTATTTATTCAGCCCCAACTCGAAGTCAAGTGCCGGGCTTGCGATAATGTATTGCGCACCTTTTGCCGAACCTGTTGGCGGAATTATAAACTCGGTTCCAATGCCCAAGGCCGGGCCAATTTTTAAAGCAGTGTTCCCAATTTGTTTTGAATAGCCCACTACAAAATTCGGGAATAAGTAGTAATGCTGATTGTAAACATAGGCCTGTACATCGATGGCAGTGCCCCACCTATTTCCCAAATGTAAATTACCGTTAATATTGAAACCGTAAAAATGACTTGCGTTTTGCGTTTCGGTAATATTGAAATAGCTAAGTATAGCAGGATTGATGAGCGACAAAAACTGCGAGTGCATTACACCAAAATCGAAGGTAAACTTTGGCCGGCCAAAATCGAACCGATCGCCAACAGCTTGCCACGCGTAAGCAACAGTATCGGTTTTTTGTACAAAACCGGTTTTTGCCTTATCGAATTCCTCAATTTTGTCGGTATTGTAGTTGTTGGTAGCCTCGATGCGTTTTAGGTAAATATCGAGTGCGTTAAGCCTTTGTTGTAAACCTAAAATTGAATCGGAATTGGCACCCGATTTTATCGATTGGGCAAGCAAATGATCGATCTCGGACTTGAGCGAGAATATTTCGATTGAAAGGGCATCGATCAGCTGCTTGTTCGACGATAAATCGAGCTTCATGCTTTCGAGCTCTTGTTTTTTCAAACTGTCGCCCACCATTTTCTGTTTTTGGTAAACGGCATTCAAGTCGAAAACCCATGCATCGGGGAATGCAGAACGGTATTTTTTCATGGTTGCATAGGCCTTGTCGTTTGCACTAAAAGTATCGATGTACACCCTGAATTTATTAGACTGGCCTGCATTTAGCACACCGGAACTCACAAAACCACCTGCTTTTAACTCTTGCACTTTTTGATTGGCAGCAACCTGCGTGTCGAACGAGGCAACTACCAAATAGTAATTTTGGGCAAAAGCATAAGCACCGGCAATTAGCAACACAAATAGTAGAATTATTTTTTTCATCAGTTAGAATTTTAATTCGTTACAATTGGCAGATAGTCAAACTTAAAAAATTATTTTCAATAATGAAATACTTATCAAAAATAAATTATTTACACTGAGCAATAAGAAGAGTATTTACTTTTGTAGATTTATGCACAAACAAATTATGCAATAATACTGCTGATGCTTTAGCCACGAAACACCGTTCAGCGTTAGCTAATTCACAAATTAAAATGGATTCAAAGAGTCCATAATTCGTGTT
>JAFGAF010000329.1 GCA_016933815.1 Prolixibacteraceae bacterium | reverse complement strand
TTGCAATGTTCCGGTGCTTTATGTGCAGTCCGAAAAATCAGGTATAACAATTACTACGCATTCCAACGAGTTGTTCAGCATTGACGGAAATCAACTTAATGAAAGCTGGAGTGAATCAATATTTAAACGTAAAAAGGAGATAAAAAACATAACAGTTCATTTTACTTAAAATGATTAAAAATGAAGAACATCAGTATTTATTTAACCGTATTTATTTTGTTTTTGACGTTTGTTGCATGTCAAAACGAAAACAAAAAAACCAACGATCCCGTTGAGGAAAAAGTTCAAAACTTGCTGAGCCAAATGACCCTCGAAGAAAAGTTGGGGCAGTTGGTTCAAACCAATTATGGGGGCGAACCCGACAACTGGAAAGAACAGCTTGTAAATGGCAAAATAGGTTCATTTTTAAATTTATCGGGGGTTGAACATGCCAACGAGCTGCAACGCATTGCCGTTGAAGAAAGCCGTTTGGGCATTCCTTTATTGATTGGCCGCGATGTGATACATGGTTTCAAAACAATTTTCCCGATCCCACTTGGTATGGCTTCGGCCTGGAGCCCCGAATATGCCGAAGGTGCCATGGCCATTGCTGCACGCGAGGCATCGGCTTACGGTATTAACTGGACATTTGCCCCAATGATTGATGTAACTTGGGATCCGCGCTGGGGGCGCATTGCCGAAACCAGTGGCGAAGACCCTTACTTGACTTCGGTACTTGGTGCCGCCATGGTGAAAGGTTTTCAGGGCGAAGACCCAACTGAAGATGGTCGCATTGCCGCTTGTGCCAAGCACTTTGTGGGCTACGGAATGAGCGAGGCCGGCCGCGACTATAATACCACCTACATTCCTGAAACAAAACTTCGGAACGTTCATTTACGTCCATTTAAAGCAGCTGCCGATGCCGGTTGTTTAACTTTTATGTCGGCATTTAACGATTTGAATGGCGTGCCTACCTCGGGCAACTATTATACGTTGCAAACCATTCTCCGCGATGAATGGAATTACAACGGCATGGTGGTAAGCGATTGGGCTTCAATCGAACAACAAATTATTCATGGTTACACCGAAACCCCCAAAGATGCTGCATTGAGTTCAATTGTTGCAGGGGTCGATATGGAAATGGCCAGCCGTACTTACGATAACCTTGGTGAACTGCTCGCCGAAGGCAAAATCACCGAAGAACTGATCAACGAGCGGGTAGCTAACATCTTGAGGGTTAAATTCAAAATGGGGCTTTTCGATAATCCTTACACCGATGAAACGTATCAGAATACCCGGGTACTAACCAACGAAAGCCTCGATTATGCACGCAAAGTTGCACGCGGAAGTATGGTATTATTGAAAAACGAGGAGCAAACCCTGCCATTGAAAAAATCGCAGAAAGTGGCTTTAATCGGGCCTTTAACCAATGCCCCTCACGACCAAATGGGCACTTGGGTGTTCGATGGCGACGAGAAAAACTCAATTACCCCGCTTACCGCTTTTACTGAAATTTTGGGCAATAAGCTGAATTATGCCGTTGGCCTCGAATACAGCCGCGATAAAAGCAAAGCCGGTTTTGCCGCTGCCATTGCCGCTGCCAAAAAATCTGATGTAATTGTGTTCATTGGTGGCGAAGAATCTTCCCTTTCGGGCGAAGCCAATTGCAGGGCAGTGCTCAATTTGCCCGGCATACAGGATGAATTGCTTAACGAACTTTCGAAACTTGGCAAACCACTGGTACTGGTGGTAATGGCCGGAAGGCCTTTGGGTATAGGCGAACAAATAGCCCAAGCCGATGCCGTGCTGTATGCTTGGCATCCCGGAACCATGGCGGGTCCTGCACTCACCGACCTCATTTTTGGCGACTATTCACCATCGGGTAAACTGCCCGTTACCTTTGTGAAAGGTGCAGGACAAATACCTTTGTACTACTACCACAAAAACACCGGAAAGCCAACCGATCCGAACAACATGATACTGATCGACGACATTCCGCGCAACTCGAAACAACTTTCGCTCGGGTTCACTTCGTTTCATATCGATTACGGAATAGACCCCTTATTTCCTTTCGGATATGGCTTAACTTACACAACATTCGAATACAGCGATGTAACACTTTCGTCAAATCAACTTGCAATGGACGGAAGCATCGAAGCCACTTGCACCATTACCAACACCGGAAATTGTACAGCCGACGAAATTGTACAATTATACGTTCGCGACCTTTTCGGAAGCATTACCCGTCCGGTAAAAGAACTGAAAGGCTTCAAAAAAATTACGCTTGAGCCCGGTGAGTCGAAAGTGGTGAGTTTTACCGTTTCTCCAAACGATTTGGAGTTCCATAACGGCGAAAAATATGTGATTGAACCCGGAAAATTCCATTTGTGGATTGCAAAAGATGCCGCTTCGGGCGAATACGAAGAATTTTCACTTGATAGTGCTATCTAATTCTTAATATCTTTAGTACCTGCTTTGTATTGTGCAGGCAGGTACTTTTTTTAAAATTAACAACTATGAAGATTCAATTAATCACCTTAATAACTATAGCTTTATGGCTTTTTACGGGCTGTACAGCACCCGAAAAATACGAGCTGGTTTGGAGCGACGAATTCGATTACGAAGGATTGCCCAACCCTGAAAAGTGGAGCTACGATACCGTTGGCAATGCCTGGGGTTGGGGTAATAACGAACTTCAGTATTACACAGCGGGCAAAATCGAAAATGCCGAGGTATCAAACGGTACCCTTAAAATAAAAGCTCATAACGAAAACTTCGAAAAATGGGAATATACATCGGCCAGGTTAATCACCAAGGAAAAGGGCGATTGGCTTTACGGTCGCTTTGAAATACGGGCTAAACTGCCCGACGGTCGTGGCTTGTGGCCGGCAATTTGGATGCTGCCTACCGATTGGGAATACGGTGGATGGCCCCAAAGCGGCGAAATCGACATCATGGAAAACGTGGGCTTCGACCCCTTCACCATTGTTTCGTCGGTTCATACTGCCGATTATAACCATAAAATGCATACCGAACGGAACAACAAAATTACTGTTGAAAATAACCGCGACGAATTTCATATTTATGGTATAGAATGGGACGAAACTACCATTAAAGGCTTTGTTGACGATTCAACATATTTCGTTTTTGAGAAAGAGGCCGATAATCCAAACGTGTGGCCTTTCGATAAGCGTTTTCACTTGTTGTTGAACATAGCTGTTGGCGGCGATTGGGGCGGTGCTCAGGGTATCGATTCTACTATTTTCCCGGCAACCATGGAAATTGATTACGTTAGGGTATATGAACTAAAAAAGTAGTTTGTAAATGACTTAAAAACAGCATTATGAAGCCAATTTCAATCATTATCCTGTTAACTGCATTATTAATTTTTACTTCGTGCGGCCATGGTAAAAAAGGGTTTTTACATACCCAAGGCCATCAAATAGTCGATGCCAACGGAAATAATGTCATTTTGCGTGGAGCAGGGCTTGGTGGTTGGATG
>JAFGAF010000328.1 GCA_016933815.1 Prolixibacteraceae bacterium | reverse complement strand
GTAAATTGCCGGAATAAATAATTGCCCTTTCAATCTCAATTAAAACCTCAAATTCACTATAATGTGCATGAATATGAGGAGGCCTGTGTTCTCCGTTATAGATATGTGTTTTTATACCATTAAAATTATCTATTGTCGGCATTTATAAGATTTTTCACCAAAGGTATCTAATTAGATACAGATTTGCAATATTTTTTCAACCAAAATACCTTAAATGGTTTTTTGTTAATTACATTTTGTTATCTAGACTAATATTTGTTCTAATAACAAATAAAAAACCACCAAGTAACAAGTACCCGGTGGCTTTTTATACTTATTTCAGTTCAGTTTTATTCAATATATACAAATTTTGCTTTTAAGCCACCAATTTGCACTTCGAACTCGCCCGGTTCGGTAACCCGTTTGTTTTGTGCATTGATGAAAGCAATACTTTCGGGGGTAAGCGAGAACGACACGGTAACATCTTCGCCTGCCTGAAGTTCGATTTTTTCAAAGCCACGCAAGCGTTTCACATCGGGTGTAATTGATGCGTACAAATCGGAAGTATATAACTGAACAACTTCTTTTCCTGCCACCTTGCCTGTATTTTTTACAGTTACATTGATGTCGATAATACCTTGTGCAGTAAGCACGGTATCGGATAACGTAAGTTTACTGTATTCAAAAGTGGTATAGCTCAAGCCATGGCCGAAAGGATATTGAATGGCAAAATCGGATTCATAGTCGTATGCTCCTGCCATTTTCGACTGATGTTCAGATGGTTTGTGGTCGTATGTAACCAGCGAATTTGCGTACAGTGGATAAGTGTAGGGAAGTTTTCCGCTCGGGTTGATATCGCCAAAAAGCACATCGGCAATGGCCAAGCCACCAAAGCTGCCGGGCAAGTAAGCATTAATAACAGCACTTGCATAAGGCTCAATGTTGCGAATAATTCGTGGACGGCCTTGGTTAAGCACCATTATAATTGGTTTGCCTGTTTGTGCAAGTGCTTCGGCAAGTGCAAGCTGGTTTTCCGAAAGGCTTAAGTCATGCAAGTCGCCGGGTTTTTCGGTATAGCTGTTTTCACCAATTGCCAAAATAATATAATCGACAGTGGCAGCAGCCCGAACAGCAGCAGCAATGTTAATTGGTTCATCTACCCAATAACGTGCACGATCGTTGTAGGCAACGCCTTGTTGGTAAATAACGTTTTTACTTCCAATTTTTTCGCTAATGGCTTCAAGTATAGTTGAATATTCGTCAACCATTTCGGGCATGTTGGTTCCTTGCCAAGTATATGTCCAGCCTCCGTTTAATGCACGCATGGTATTTGCATTTGGTCCGGTTACCAACACTTTTGCATTTTTGGAAAGTGGTAAAATATTGTTGGTGTTTTTCAAAAGTGTTACCGATTCTTGTGCTGTTTGGTATGCTGCATCCCTGAATTCTTTGCTTCCAAATTTTGGGTAATCGGCGTAGTGGGTATTTGGTTTTTCGAACAAGCCCAATTGGTATTTAACGTTCAATATGCGGCGTACAGCATCGTCGATGCGCGACATTGCTACTTCGCCCTCGTTTACAAGTTCTACTAAATAGGTACAAAAGTCGAAGGAGTAGGGGATCATCGACATGTCGATGCCGGCGTTGATAGCCAATTTAACGGCTTCTTTTTGTGTGGCAGCAACGCGGTCGCGGTCGTGCAGATTTTCAATGTCGCGCCAGTCGGTTACCACTAAACCTGTAAAACCCAATTCGTCTTTCAATAGTTTTGTTATCAAGTCGTAACTGGCATGAACGGGTACGCCGTTTATTAAACCAGAATTAACCATAAGAGAATGAGCTCCGGCCTTAACTGCTGCTTCAAAAGCGGGCAAATGGCGTTCGCGAAGTTCAATTTCGGGAATCAATGCCGGGGTGCGGTCTTTGCCCGAAACCGGAGAGCCATAACCCAGAAAGTGTTTGATGCATGAAGCAACACGCGTAGGGTCGGCAATGTTGTTGTTGTCGCCTTCGTATCCTTTAACCAGTTCAATACCAAGTTGCGAAGTAAGGTAAACATCTTCGCCAAACGATTCCCAAATGCGAGGGAAACGTGGGTCGCGCCCCATGTCGAGAACAGGTGAAAAGTTCCATGGTATGTTCGATGCACGGGTTTCGTATGCTGTTATTTCGCCCCCTAAACGCACCAATTCGCGGTTCCAGGTTGCAGCTTGTCCTATTTGTTGCGGAAAAAAAGTTGCTCCGGCAGTGTAGGTGGCACCATGTATGGCATCGACCCCATAAATAAGCGGTATGCCCAAACGGCTTTCGCTCATGGCTACATCCTGAATTTGGCTAATTATTTCGTGCCATTTTTGCGGAGGGAGAGCTACTCCACCGGGAACGTTAAGTATAGAGCCCACATGGTATTCGAGCAATGCTTTTCGTAACATTACCGAGTCGAGCCGAATAGGACGTGCGGTATGATAAATATTGTTGCCTACTGTTACAACATCGATGGTAAGCTGAGCCATTTGACCAACCTTTTCTTCGAGGGTCATTTGCTTCAGTATTTTTTCTACTTCGGGTATCCGCTCAACTTTTGCAGCTGCATTGTCGCTTTTAGGGGCGTTACAACTTGCCATAAATAAAACCAGCAGGAATCCGGTAATCAATAAATTCTTCATTTTTTAATTGTTAATAGTTAATGATTGTAAACATTCTGCAAAAAAAGGAAAAATATAAGAATATTTGGGCATACACTTGTCAACATCAACAGGCTAAATCGTTTCGTTAACAATAAAATCACGAAAGTGCTTTTGCTATGATTTCGTACTCAAAACCACGGCTTTGGGCAAAGCGTATCAATTTTGCTTTTTTCTCGTAATCGGTTTGCGCTTTAATTTTTGATGCTTTTTGTTCGAGCATGGTTTTAAGCTTTTCGAAATAGGTTTCGTCGTCAATTCCATCAATTGCATCAAAAATAATTGAGTCGGGAATATTTTTATGACGAAGTTGGAAGGCAATTTTCACTTTGCCCCAATGGCTGAAGTTAAACTTGTCGCGTGCATAAATGTGTGCAAACCTTTTGTCGTCGATAAAGCGCTGTGTTTTTAGTTCGTCGATTATTTTTTTTGCATCGTCGGGTGAAATTTCCCAGTCGGAAAGCTTCTTCATCATATCGAAAGTACATTTTTCGGCCTTGCTGCAAAGCGCCATACATTTCGAAAGTGCTACACTTAATTTCTTTTCCATGTTCAAATATGAAAAAAAAATGAATAAAAAAGTAGGGTGTGATTTTATTTATGCGGATAAGATTACAAACACAGGATGTTAAACTTAAAATTTTAAAAAATGAAAACACAAATGTTATTTCTAAGTATTTTATTGGCAGCGTTTTATTTAACAAGTTGTAACGACAGTACTGCCGATTTTGAGCCGGTTTTTGAAAGTATTGAAAAAAGTTTGATGATTGACGGAGAATGTACTGATTCGGTTTTTACAAGCACAATTGATGATCTTACTGAAGCCGATATTGAGAATCTTCACTTTATGAGAGAGGAAGAAAAGTTGGCTCACGATGTGTACCTCTACTTTTTTGATCTTTATGGCGAGCGTATTTTCTCTCAAATTGCCCAAAGCGAAGCCATGCATATGGAAGCAATTTTACGGTTGCTTGACCACTTCGAGATTGAAGACCTTTCAGCTACAGAAATCGGTCGGTTCAACAATACCGATTTGCAAGCTTTATACGATCAATTAATTTTGTCGGGCGAAGAATCTCTTGAAGCTGCTTTGGCTGTTGGTGCCTTAATAGAAGAAACCGATATTGCCGACTTGATTGAAAGTATTGAAGAAACCGAAAATAGCGACATCGAGTTGGTGTTAGGTAAACTTTTGAACGGATCATATAATCATTTAAAAGCTTTTGTTTCGGTACTCTCAGCAAACAATGTTAGTTACAGTCCTCAAATACTTATGCAAGACGATTTTGATGCCATTATGGCAATGACAAATGGAAATAACGGAAAAGGCAACAAACAAGGATACAAAAACGGTAATAAAACAAATAATGGCGAAGGTGCTCAAAAAATGAAAAAAAGCAATCAAGGTAAAAGGGGAGGACGTGCCTAAAGTGCTTATTTGAGTAATAACTTTGAGATTTACAAATAACAGAGGAGCAGTTTTAAATTGCTCCTCTGTTATTTTTTAATGTTATTGAGCATTTTTTAAAAGTGGGTTTGATAAAAAATTCTACATTAGCAAAACAATTAAATAACGAAACAATGAGAAAATTGATTTTAAGTATGGCTGTGATAGCATTCAGTATGCTGTCGATGACCGCACAAAATGTGAATTTAAAAGTTGGCGATAAAGCTCCCGACTGGGTATTTACCGATGCCGATGGCAATGAGTTTACCATGAATTCATGGAAAGGCAAAGTATTACAAATCAATTATGTCGACCCCGATGTTTCGGACCTTAACGACCCTGCCAACGATGCTATCAAAAAAGAAACCAAAGCAGGCGGGCGTATCGACAGCGAGAAATTCAAAGGTTTTGGTATAGTCGATACCAAATCGACATGGAAGCCTAACGTGTTAATACGGACCATAGCCGGCAATAAAGCTAAAAAATTTGACACCACTATTTTATTCGATTACAAAGCAACTTTGCAAGAAAAATGGGGTTTGCCAAAAGATAACTATACCATGGTGATATTAGACAAAGACAGGGTTTGCCGTGGTATTTACAAAGGCGAAATTCCCGAAAGTAAATTCGAAGAAATTATACAGTTGATAGTGAAATTGACTGCTGAGTAAAATTTTTCGAAGAGCATCATAAACAATTATTTAAAAAACTGTATTTTTGTTTGATCGTAAATAAACTAAAAACATATATCAATGAAGAATCTATTACAAACCAGCATGTTAGTTATAACTATCTTTTTGATGGGTTATACCGCTCAAGCAGCTTTGCCCGATTTGGCAATTCTTACTCCACCGACAATGTTAACACAGCCACAATTATTTTCATATACTGGTACCCAATCGGGTTACATCGATTTTGATGATAACAGTGTTTGGGATGTTTATCTACACTATAGCGGATCATACGTATTTTATGTTTCAGCAAATTCTGGTGGTAATATCTTGGAGAACTCTGATGAAGATATGTGTGAACTTTTTCCTTTCGGAACAAGCTTTGGTGCAACTCCTCCAGTTAATACAGGATGGGAGGATTGGACTAATCTGTTGGCTAATTGGTGGGGTTCTACCTCTCCAACTCTTGATGCAACTCACCTAGGTGGTGCAACGAGCGGTTATATTGGAGTGGAGTTTAAGTCAGGCTCGAATACTCACTACGGTTGGTTGAATATTGAGATTGACAACACTAACCAAACAGTTGACCTTCGATCTTGGGGTTATAACGAAACTCCCGATGCTCCGGTGTTGGCAGGTGCCGGCGATCCGTTTGGCAGCACAGTTCCAATTCCGTTTATTGCATCGGCAGTGGCTATGGTATTGGCCGGAGCAGGAATTGTTTATCGCCGTAAGCGAAAAAAATAAAATTGAAGAGTTATATATTTTAAAAAACCCGGATGCTTACAGGCATTCGGGTTTTTTGTATAACAATATTTCTATTTGATGTCATCAATATTAAATGGTGTTTCCTGATATACCAAATAATTCAGCCAGTTTTGGAAGAACAAGTTGGCGTGTCCTCTCCAACGAACTACAGGCTCACGCTCAGGATCGTTTTTACGGTAATAATGTTGTGGCATTTTAATGGGTAATCCTTTGGCTAGGTCGCGGCGGTATTCTTCGTGTAAGTTGTAGTTCGAGTACTCGAAATGCCCGGTAATAAATACTTTGCGTCCGCCTTTTTCCTGAACGATCCCAACGCCGGCTTCGTCTGATGAAGCTATTAGTTCAAGCTCAGGAACTTTATCAATGTCTTCTTTACGTATTTCGGTGTGGCGCGAGTGTGGCATGTGAAACTCATCGTCGAAACCCCGAAAAATGGGCAAAGTACGGTCGGAAGGTACATGATGGAATACCCCGAACATTTTCTCATCGAGAGGGTATTTGGGCACATTGTAGTAATGGTACAAAGCAGCCATCGATGCCCAGCAAATAAATAACGATGATTGTACATTGTGTTGGGCCCAGTCGAAAATCACTTTCAGCTCGTTCCAGTAGTTTACATCTTCAAATTCCATTTGTTCAACCGGAGCTCCGGTAACAATTAGCCCATCGTACTTTTTATGTCTGATTGTATCAAAATCGGCATAAAAAGCCTGCATGTGTTCAATGGGCGTATTTTTTGGGGTGTGTGCCATAACCTTAACCAAATCGAGTTCAAGCTGAAGTGGCGTATTCGAGAGAATGCGTATCAGATCGGTTTCGGTTGTAATTTTAACCGGCATCAGGTTCAGCACAGCTATTCGCAAAGGACGAATGTCCTGATGAACAGCACGTGTTTGATCAATCACAAAAATATTCTCTTTTTGGAGTGCCTCAATAGCAGGTAACTTATCGGGTATGTTTACTGGCATATTATCTGGTTATATTTCTGTAAAAGTAATAATTCTAATAATAGTTAGTTAGAAGTCATTAAGTCAGTAGTCATTAGTTTATTATTGCTTTTATACCAATGACTAATGACTAATGACTAATGACCAATGACTTTAAAAACTATTAACTTGCCACTTTGTCGAAAGCTTGTTGCAAATCTTCTTTTATATCGTCGATGTGTTCGATACCAACCGAAAGGCGCAACTGGTTGGGGTACACGCCTGCCGAAAGTTGTTCTTGTTCCGAAAGCTGCGAGTGGGTTGTCGCAGCAGGCTGAATGATTAATGTTTTGGCATCGCCTACATTGGCCAAATGACTGATCAGTTTTAGGCTGTTGACTAATTTGTCGGCTGCCTCGATGCCACCTTTAACCCTAAAAGTGAGTACCCCGCCGAAACCATTTTTCAGGTATTTTTTGGCTAAATTGTGGTACTTGCTGCTTTCGAGCCCTGCGTAATTTACCGATTCAACTTTTGGATGTTGCTCGAGCCATTTAGCAAGTTCTAAGGCATTGTCAACTGTACGTTGCACTCGTAATGAAAGAGTTTCGAGACCTTGAAGCAATTGCCACGAGTTAAACGGGCTTATGGCCGGACCAAAATCGCGCAGGCCTTCAACCCTTAGCCTTATTGCAAAAGCAATGTTTCCAAATGGGCCATTGGTGCCAAATACATCCCAAAATATTAGTCCGTGGTAACCTTCCGATGGTTCAGTGAATTGTGGAAATTTACCATTGCCCCAGTTGTAGTTGCCTGCATCGATAACAATACCTCCAATGCTTGTGCCGTGGCCGCCAATCCATTTTGTTGCCGACTCAACCACTACGTTTGCACCATGTTCGATGGGGCGGAACAAGTACCCTGCAGCACCAAAAGTGTTGTCTACAATTAAGGGCAGATCGTGTTTTTTTGCTAAAGCCGAAATTTTTTCCCAGTTGGGAATGTTGAAGTTAGGGTTGCCTAAATTTTCAACATAAATAGCTTTGGTGTTTGCATCAATCAATTTTTCGATTTCTTCGGCTGTATCGTCGTTGGCAAAACGTGCCTCAATGCCCAAACGCTTAAAAGCAACTTTAAACTGGTTGAATGTGCCTCCGTATAAGAATGGCGAAGTAATAAAGTTGTCGCCGGCTTGAAGTATGTTGTTAAGGGCCAAAAACTGCGCCGAGTGCCCCGATGCGGTTGCAACGGCTGCAACACCGCCTTCGAGGGCTGCAACACGTTTTTCAAATACATCGGTGGTGGGGTTCATAAGGCGGGTATATATGTTGCCAAACTCTTTCAAACCAAATAAATTGGCTCCATGTTCGGAGTTTTTAAATACATACGATGTGGTTTGGTACAAAGGTACTGCACGCGAAAGGGTTGTTTCATCGGGAGTATGACCAGCATGTAGCTGCAAAGTTTCGTAACGGTAATTTGTTGACATAATTGTATGTTTTATGGTGTTAATAATTATTTGCTAATTTTAATTTGCATTGATTTGTATCGATACAAACAACACAAAAAAACTAAAAATGATTAATTGTTTATTGAAATTTATTTTGGAAAGCGCATGTACACAAATAGGCAGAAAAATATTATTTGCTCATGCGCAAAAGCATTCGCATCATCATGGCCATTGGGCTCATAATTAATGAAGAAGTAATATTTTTAATGCGAATGTTCATATATCCTATTAATTTGATAGTGCAAACATAGGAAATGATTTTGAAATAAAAAACGTTTTTGTCTGATATTTTTTTGGCTTAACGATATTTTAATGTAAAAGAGCATCAATTTTTGCTATTTTTGTATTAACAATCATTATAATGGACGGATATAGATATATAACATTATTGGTTGAGCGATTAAAATGTATTAATCCTCAAAAAATAATTTTGTTTGGCTCATACGCAATTGGGAATGAGACGAATGAAAGTGATTTGGATATTATGGTTGTTACAAACGATGAATATATTCCTGGCAGTTTTACTGAGAAAAGTAAAATGTACGTTAAGGTCTCTAAAACAATTTCAGAAATTAAAAAAGAATTTCCTGTTGATTTGATAGTTCATACTAAGGCAATGCACAAAAGATTTATCGATACCGACAGTATGTTTGCTCGTGAAATACTTACAAATGGTAAAGTTCTTTATGAAAGCAATAGCTAATGAATGGTTTATTAGTGCTGAAAGTGATCTGAAGCTTATTGATGAGATTATTGACATACCAATGATCACCCACTTAGCTGCTTTTCACTCACAGCAAGCAATTGAGAAATCGTTAAAAGCCATTGTCGAAGAATTTGAAATAGGATTGGTAAAAACACATTCACTAGAGTTTTTATTTGAAAAAGTAAAAAGTGTTTTTTGTGTTGAAGTTGATTATGAGTTAATCGTTTTACTGGATCAATTATATATTGATGCCAGATATCCTAGTGAATTAGGTCTTTTGCCCAATGGTAAGCCATCCGTTAATGAGTCGTTAAGGTTTTTTGAATTTGCAAAGAAGATATATGCTGATGCTTATTGCTTTTGTTTGAACAAAAATAAGAGTTGATCTAAAAAAGCAAATTCTTCCGAGGAATTGTAGCAATAAAATCTTTTAAATAAAAGGGTTCGAAATAAGCCACATCTGCAAATTCCTTTTTCTGAAAGCATTCTTCGGCCAATGTTGCCATATTGCTTGCACTGGCAATTATGTTTTCAACAAAAATTGCATTCTCAGATTGAATAACCGCCTTGCATTTTTCAGCTCCATTGCCAAAGAAAAATAAATAACGTTCGCTTAATGCATCGGCAAAAGTTTTTTCATCAACAATTACGGCCTCAACATCGGATATGTTTTCCATATTGACTGAATAAATAGACAGGTAAACCTCCATGCGTCGGGCATCGATCATGGGCACCAGCCAAGCGGTTTCATTTGGTTTTATGTCCAACTTATTGGTATTTGCCAGCACTGTAGCAGCCATTGCTTTTAACGGACAAATTGCAATAAGTGGAATACCGGCACCATAGCACAAACCTTTTGCAGCCGAAACGCCAATGCGCAAACCGGTGTACGAGCCGGGGCCACGGCTAACGGCTACCGCATCGAAATTGCTCATCGATAGCGTATTTGCTTTTAGTAGCTCGTCGATAAATACAGTAAGCAGACGCGAATGGTTCATGCCACTTTGGTCTTCGCGTAAGTCGGTAATTTTGCCATTATCGGCAATAGCTACCGAACAAACTTCGGTGGAGGTTTCGATACAAAGGATTTTTGACATAGTTCAATTTTCTGCAAAATTAGGCATATTGTAAAAACTTATTGCTTGATAGTATATTTTTATTTGAGAATAACTATTTTGCACTGAATATGTTATTTTTGCAAGTGTAATTTAGTTAGTTTTAACGAACAGGGTGTGGAATATTTTAATGCAAAGATTCCTTCAGATATATAAAAATACAATTGGAGCAAGTAGTAAAAGATTGCTGATAGTTCTTCCTTTGCTATTGCTTTTCTTACAACCATTGTTTGCCGTTAACGAAAGCGGAAGTCCTAATATAAATTCTGGCGACTATGAATATAGAGCAACAGATATAACATGGACATCAGGAACGATTAATCTTGCAGGAGGCACATTAGAAATTGAAGGGGACTTTACAGTTAGCAGCGGTGCAGCCTTAAACTTCAATTCTGGAACATTAATTGTCCACGGAACATTTACATATCCAAGTAACTTACAGGTAAATGGTATTTTAGCAGTTGATAACAATCTAATAGTTTCTGGAAGTTTCCACACTAATGGAAGCGGATTAGCTGTTGTTAATGGAGATTTTCATTCTTATGGAGGAACAAGTTCTGATGGCATATTGGTGGTAAACGGAACTATTGACACCCACAACCAATTGGTTAACTTTAATAGTACAAATGTATATGCCTTTGACGGATATCAAAATTGCTCCTCTTCTGAATGTACAGAAATAAAAAACTATTCACAATGGAATGCAAATCCATCTCATCCAGGGATTAACTACCTAACAAGTGGTGCTTTAATTTTCAGTTCATCTGGTAATTTTACCATACCTGCCGGCATAACCACCATAAAAGTTGAAGCCTGGGGAGCCGGTGCCAATGGTGGTACAGGAAGCAGCGGAGGTGTTGGTGGTGGTGGCGGTGCTTATGCCTCAAGTGTTATTACAGGCTTAACGCCAGGCGATGTACATACGGTAACTGTTGGTGCAGCTGGATCTTCTGGTGAACCTTCTTCCTTTGGCAGCTTTGTTGTTGCTGCCGGAGCACAAGGACAAACAGGAGGCCAGGCAAGTGCATCTACCGGAGATGTTGTAAATAGTGGTGGTGATGGCGGTAATTTTGGAAACAGCAATGGTGGTGGAGGTGGCGGCTCTGCATGGGCAAATGCTCCCGGAAATACCGGCGGTGATGGAAGTGGAAGCACAGGTGGCGCCGGTGGTGACGGGGAAGGTGATGGTGGTAGTGGCGGTAGCGGTAATAATAATAGTGGTTTTCCAGGACAAATACCTGGTGGCGGTGGCGGCGGTGGCGGTAAAAATGCTTCAGGTGGCGCCGGTGCTAATGGTCTCGTTATAGTTTCGTGGTCCGATTTACCTTTTATTTATTTCACTTCTGCATCAACATCCATCATTGAATCAAATACCACCCTTAATATTGAAGTAGAAATATCATCGACCTCAACTTCAACAGTTTCTGCAAATTTTAGTGTTACTACTAATATTGCTACAGCAGGTACCGATTTTTCAATACTTACAAGTTCTCCTATCTCTATTTCGCCTGGATCTACAACAACTACCATTTCAGTTCAAATAATTGATGATGGTATTTTGGATCAGTTTGGTGAATCAGTAACGTTAACATTAAATAACCCAACAAATGCATCATTAGGCACACCGGTATCCCACACTATCAATATTATTGAAAATGAATTTACTGTTAGTACCTTATTGGCTGAATATGATACTGTTTGTGTGAATAATGATATTAATCTTACATCTACTATAAAAAAATGTGGCGATATATATGATTGTTATATGTCAACTGACGGCGGAATCAGTTATACAATCATCGCACCTGGTTTCACTGAAGTAAATGGAAATTGTATTGCAAGTTACACACCAACAAACCAAGGTATTTATATATTCTATTACACTTCTAAAAATAATGGAAATTCAAATATTGTAGGAGTTACCGTATTAGGAGTGCCGGAAAAGCCCGGCTCCATTTCCGGCAATACAACTCTTTGTCCCGGCGCAACAGGTGAAAGCTACAGCATTGATCCCGTGCCCGGAGCTACCAGTTATACATGGACAGTACCTACAGGCTGGAGTATTACTGCCGGGCAAGGATCAACGGAAATAACAGTAAGTACTGGCACAACCGGTGGAACAATAAGCGTTGTTGCAGTAAATGATTGTGGAATAAGTGATAATCCTTCGACACTTTCGGTTAGTACCCAAGATAACGAAGCCCCTGCTATTACATGCCCTGCCAACCAAACTTTTGATGCAAATAACACCGGCTGTACATACCAGGTAATTGACAATAGCTTAGATGCATCGGCTACTGATAATTGTGTGATTGCATCAATAACACACAACTACAACGGAGGGGGCAACAGCCTCAACGGCGAATCTTTCCCGGTAGGGACTACAACTGTAACATGGACTGCAAGGGATGGAGGAGGCTTAGAAGCAACATGTGATTTTGACATTACCGTAGTAAATCCTGTATCGGCAACGGTTTCACGATTTTCATTAAACAACGAATGTCCTGAATTATTTAATAACCAAGGCTTTAACGCAAACAGCGGAAATTACGATGCAGGCTCAACTAAAATTGTTTTTACTGTTACACTAAACAGTGATCCGTCATCAGGCTGGAATTTCGATTACGAACTTACGGGTGCAAATATCCGCACAGGATTATCGGGGGCGGGAATTGATCCGTATTACGAATCATCAACCGGCAACATACCTGTACCAGCTGGCAATAGTTCTATTAATTTAACCTTTTATGTTGATAATGATCCTCCTGTAATAGTTGAACCTTTGCTTACAATATGGAATGTTAGCGATGGTAACTGTAATAATCCTAATACAAATTCTGAATCAATAACCATTAAAGCCATGCCCGATGTGGGCGATTATGAATAATTTAAGTCAAAAAGTCATTAGTCAAAAAGTCATTAGTCATTAGTCAATAAGTCAGTAGTCAATAAGTCAGTAGTTTTTTGTTTGAAAAAATCACAACTTTGTATGCAGAAATTCCCTGAGGTTCATGTGGATAATCCCATTGATTGAGTTTCCTTTAAAATTATCCATCGACACAACTATTTTACGATAATTATCTTTTATTCGCTCTAAGTTTCCAAACTCCCTATCTATTGTCTTTTGGCTTTCCAATAAATAACATGCCTGTACATATAAAACCTCACCAGCTTTTGTCGCCACAAAATCAATTTCATATTGTCCAACGTATCCTACTTTAACACGGTAAGCACAGAAAAGCAAATGTTTGTAAATCAGGTTTTCTATAATTTTTGACAGGTCGGAAATTTTAAAATTATTTATTGCATTTCGCAAACCAATATCTTCAAAATAGTACTTTTCACCAACTTCAAATATTTTCTTTCCTACAATATCATATCTGTCAGTCTTTTTAATTATATAAGCATTTGCTAAATGATTCAAATAGGTAATAATCTGCGATGTG
>JAFGAF010000031.1 GCA_016933815.1 Prolixibacteraceae bacterium | reverse complement strand
GAGCAAAAGCAAGTTGAACCTAAACCTGTTCAACCGCAAGCCGAGAAGCCTGTTGAAAAAGCACCCGAAAAGCCGGTAGGCGAAATGCCACAAAAGCCAAAAGAAGAAACAAAAGTCGAAAAGCCTGTTGAGAAGGCCGTGGAAACAAGCAAGGTTAAACCTGCCGAGGCATCGGAGCCAAAAGTTAAAAAAGAAGAACAACATAAAGTGCCTGTTAAAGAAGAAACGGTTGCACCTGCAAAAGCAGAAAGGGTTAAAGAAACCGAAAGCAACCAAATTGAAACAAAAATTCCTAAAGTAAACAACGATGTTAAGGTGATTGGGAAAATCGATCTCAATACCATTAACCAGTTAACCAGGCCTCCCAAAAAGTCGAAAAAGCAGCGCGAAGAAGAACGCAAGGCAAGGCAAAAACCTAAGGTAGATCCAAATGCTGCCAATGTTGTGAAAAAGCCCGGTGTAAGCGATGAAAATGCACAGTCGGCAGCCGATAAAAAGAAACGTAAACGCAAACGCATTAAAAAAGAGCGTGTTGACATAAATAACGAGCAGAAACAAACACCGGCAACGAACGATAAGGGGGGTGCCAGGCCGCAAGGCAAACATCCTCAGCATTCACAGCATTCGCAACATTCGCAGCAACGTAAGCGCCCGCTTAAACACGAGGTTTCGGAAGAGGATGTTCAAAAGCAGGTAAAAGAAACATTGGCAAGGTTAACAACCAAAACCAAGTCGAAAGGTGCTAAATACCGCCGCGATAAACGTGCTGCTTATACCGATAAAATGGCCAACGAAATGGCCGAAGCTCAAGCCGAACAAAAAGTAATTAAGGTTACCGAATTTGTGTCGGTTAGCGAACTCGCTACCATGATGGATGTTACTGCAACACAGGTAATTTCTACCTGCATGAGCCTGGGCTTGTTTGTATCGATCAACCAACGTCTCGATGCCGAAACACTGGTTTTGGTTGCCGAAGAGTTTGGTTACAAAGTTGAATTCATCAGCGCCGAAGTACTCGAAGCCATTGAAGATTCAGAAGATACAGAGGATCAATTGCTCCCACGTGCGCCAATTGTAACAGTTATGGGTCACGTTGACCACGGTAAAACACTTTTACTCGATTACATCCGTAGCAGTAACGTGGTGGCAGGCGAGGCCGGTGGTATTACCCAGCACATTGGTGCCTACAATGTTGAGCTCGACGATGGTCGAAAAATTACCTTCCTCGATACTCCGGGTCACGAAGCATTTACCGCAATGCGTGCTAGGGGTGCTCAGGTAACCGACGTGGCAATTATCATTATTGCTGCCGACGATAACGTGATGCCGCAAACCATTGAGGCCATTAACCACGCTTCGGCAGCCGGTGTGCCTATTGTTTTTGCAATCAATAAAATTGATAAACCAACCGCAAACCCCGATGCCATTAAGGAACGTTTGGCTCAAATGAATTATTTGGTCGAAGAGTGGGGCGGTAAATACCAGTCACAAGACATATCGTCGAAATCGGGGGTTGGTATTGCCGAGTTGCTTGAGAAAGTATTGCTCGAAGCCGAAATGCTCGACTTAAAAGCCAATCCGAACAAAAATGCAACCGGCTCAATTATCGAATCGTCGCTCGACAAAGGGCGTGGTTATGTGGCAACTGTTTTGGTACAGAACGGTACATTACACGAAGGCGACATCCTTTTGGCCGGACAATACATGGGTCACGTAAAGGCCATGTTTAACGAACGCGGAAACCGCATAAAAGAAGCTGCGCCTGCTGAACCTGCTCTTGTTTTAGGTTTGAACGGAGCCCCTCAGGCCGGCGATAAGTTCAATGTAATGGAGTCGGAACGCGAAGCCAGGCAAATTGCGAACAAGCGCGAGCAGTTGCAACGCGAACAAGGCATGCGTACTCAAAAACACATTACACTCGACGAGATTGGACGCCGTATTGCAATTGGTAACTTCCAGGAATTGAACGTTATTGTGAAGGGTGATGTTGACGGATCGATTGAAGCTTTGTCCGACTCACTTATTAAACTTTCGACTCCTGAGATTCAGGTGAACATCAAACACAAAGCTGTTGGTCAGATTTCCGAATCGGACGTTATGTTGGCTTCGGCTTCCGATGCAATTATTATCGGCTTCCAGGTTCGCCCGTCGCTTTCGGCCCGTAAAATTGCCGAGCATGAACAGATTGATATTCGCTTGTATTCAATAATTTACGATGCAATTGAAGAGATCAGGGCTGCTATGGAAGGTATGTTATCGCCCGAAATTAAAGAGGAAATTGTTGGTTCAGCCGAAATACTCGAAGTGTACAAAATTACCAAAGTGGGTACAGTTGCCGGTTGTTTGGTGCGCGATGGAAAAATTATCCGCAACAACAAAGTACGCTTAATACGCGATGGTATTGTAATTTATACCGGCGATCTTGGATCGCTTAAACGTTTTAAAGAAGACGTTCGTGAGGTTAAAACCGGTTACGAATGCGGTATGAACGTGAACGGGTACAACGACCTGAAAGTTGGCGATACCATTGAATCGTTTACCACTGTTGAGGTAGCCAAAAAATTGTAATACCAAATCATTGAAATAAATACAGAAAGAACTCCTGAGGGGGTTCTTTTTTTTTTATTAGGTACCCAAAATCTAAACTTCTGTATAAATTTGTGATCGAACCTATTTCAATGATTATGACAAACCCGTACAAAATTGGTATCGACCTTGGAGGAACTAACCTTAGGGTAGCCTTGGTGAACGATGGAAAAATTGAAAATAAATTCGAAAAACCACTCGAAAATAAACACGACCTAAATTCCACCATCGACCAGCTAACTTCGGCCATCGATCAGCTTATTGTTCACAAGGTAAGCGGCATTGGCATAGGGGTTCCTTCGGTAGTCGACACCCAACGTGGCATTGTTTACAACGTGGCCAATATCCCGTCGTGGATCGAAGTGCACCTAAAAGCTTTGCTCGAAGAGAAATTCAATTTACCGGTTTACGTTAACAACGATGTAAATTGCTTTGTGCTAGGCGAACATGCCTATGGCGAGGCTCGTACTTACTCTTCGGTGGTGGGGCTAACCATTGGAACCGGCTTAGGGGCAGGCATTGTAATCAAAAATCACTTGTACGAAGGCAACAACACCGGCGCCGGCGAAATTGGCCTTTTGCCCTACCTTGAGCAAAACATTGAATATTATTGCAGCAGCTCTTTTTTTAGCGAAATACACCAAAGCAATGGTTACGAGTGCTACAAAAAAGCCCTCGAAGGGAATACAAAAGCCCTCGAAATATGGGATGAATTTGGAAAACACTTTGCACAAGCCATTAAATGTGTAGTGCTGGCTTACGATCCGCAAATGATTGTTGTGGGCGGTTCAATTTCAAAGTCCCATCGCTTTTTCAACGCTTCGATGTTGAACGGGCTTAACGATTTTCCGTTTCCAAAATCGATTGAAAAGCTGAAAATTGCTTTTACCGATAATGAAAACAGTAATATTTTGGGTGCTTCACTCCTATTTTAATTGAAACCATAAAATGATAACACTATGAAACCTATCATTATGACAATAATAGCAACAAGCCTAGTTTTCGCTAACGCCTGTAAAACCAATTCAAGCAATCAACCAAATGAAGTTTTGTTGCGTAACAATTGGAAAATTTCATCAGCTGACGAAGTGCATGTAAGTGGCGAAGTTATTTCAACAGATGGTTATAACTCCGCTAATTGGATTGAAGCTTATGTGCCTTCAACCGTTATGGGAATTTTGTCGGCTTTACCCGAATATGAAAACATTCTCGATGCCGTGAATTACTATGCTGCCGACCAAAGCAAATTTGATACTGCTTGGTGGTACCGTACCGAATTCGATTTGGAACAGGTGAATAATACCTTTTTGTTGCAATTCGACGGCTTGAGCTATTACGCAAATATTTGGCTTAACGGGCAGCTTATTGCCTCGCGCGATTCGGTTTTTGGCACCTTCAGGCGTTTCGAATTTAATGTGAGCAATGCCGTTGTAAAAGGAAAAAATGTATTGGCGGTTGAGGTGTTTCGCCAGCGCGAAGGCGATTTTGGTTTGGGTTTTGTTGACTGGAACCCGCGGCCTTTGGACGAAAACATGGGCATTTGGCGCGATGTGCGGGTGAAACAAATCGATAAGGTACAACTTAAAAACTCGTTTGTTCGCAGCAAAGTGAACACGCAAACCTTAAATGAGGCCTGGCTTACAGTGGGTACAACTTTAAAAAACCACAGCAACAATGCTATTCATGGCGAAATTGAGCTTGAGTTCGAAAATCAAAAATACCGTGTAGCTGTTGAGTTGGCTGCAAACGAAGAAAAAGAAGTGCTTATGACCCCCAAAATGGTTAACGCACTTCATGTTGAAGAACCACGCTTGTGGTGGAGCAACGGATTGGGAGAGCCTGAATTGTACAATATTTCACTTGCTTTTTTTAGTAAAGGTAAAAAGTGCGATTTTGAAAATATTAATTTCGGGATTCGCGAAATTGAAAGTTATTTTAACGAAAGCGGTCAGCGTGGTTTTAAACTCAACGGCAAAGAAATTTTAATTAAAGGCGCAGGTTGGACCGACGATATTTTCCTGCGCGACACCCCACAAAGCAACGAAACGCAGGTGCAATATGTGAAACACATGGGCTTGAATACCATTCGTTTTGAAACCATTTGGGGCACCGATCGCAATATTTATGAGCTGTGCGACCGCTACGGCATTTTGGCCATGGTAGGCTGGAGTTGCCAATGGGAGTGGGAAAACTATTTGGGCAAAGCTTGCGACGAGTTTGGCGGAATTGTTACCCCCGCCGATATGAAACTTGTACTTGATTATACCCGCGACCAAGTGATTTGGCTTCGCAATCATCCTTCGATATTTGTATGGCTAACGGGAAGCGACATGTTACCCCGCCCCGAATTGGAGAAACAATACATCGAGCTTTTTAATACCATCGACAACCGGCCGTGGCTGGGAGCAGCATCGAAACGCGAGAGTGAACTCACTGGGCCTACGGGCGTTAAAATGCATGGTCCTTACGAATATGTTGGGTCCGGCTATTGGTACATC
This sequence comes from Prolixibacteraceae bacterium, assembly GCA_016933815.1. Lineage (GTDB taxonomy): Bacteria > Bacteroidota > Bacteroidia > Bacteroidales > Prolixibacteraceae > Roseimarinus. The sequence goes on along the minus strand of JAFGAF010000031.1, from coordinate 3,502 downwards.
GACAAACAATACGGCGGAGCTTACGGGTTCAATACCGAAACCGGCCCGGGGCCACAACTGCCCGTAAAAGAAACGATTACGAAAATGTTACCCGCCGAAAAATTATGGCCGCTAAACCCTGCATGGGATCAATATTGTACCACATCGGCGCAAGCCATGAACAGTGTTGAACTGCTCAGCCAAATTGTTACGCAAATGTGGGGTGCTCCCAAAAGTCTCGACGATTTTATCATCAAAAGCCATTTGGTAAATTACGAAGCCATGAGGGCCATGTTTGAAGCATTCAGGGTAAACCGACCCGCCTCGACAGGCATTATTCAGTGGATGCTCAATTCGGCGTGGCCTTCGTTTTATTGGCAACTGTACGATTATTACCTGGTGCCTACACCGGCCTATTACGCCGCCAAAAAAGCACTTGAGCCGGTGCAGTTGCATTTCGACTACGGAAACAGGTCGATTGTACTTTCGAACGAAAGCCTTGCTGATGTTGAAGGTGCAAAAGCCATCGTTTCGGTTTTTGATAGCTGGTCGGCCAAAATATCGGAAAACGAATTTGTGGTGAAAGTTGCAGCAAATTCATCAACCATAGTAACATTGCTGCCCGATTTCGATGAAAACGTTTTTGTGAAATTGCAGCTCAGGGATAAAAATAACTTGCCTGTTGCCGATAATTTTTACTGGCTTTCGGCACAAAACGAAATTTACGATTGGGCAAACACCAATTGGGTGCACACGCCCATGAAACAGTATGGCAATTACAAGGCACTCAACCAGCTAAACGAAGCTAAATTGCATATTGATACGAAGTTCAATGACAAGCAAATACTGGTGAAATTAACCAATACTTCGAATACCATAGCTCTTTTTAACGAGGTAAAGCTTCTGAACAAAAACAACAATTGGATAGTACCTGCATTTTTTTCCGACAATTATTTCAGCATATTACCCGGCGAGGTAAAAGAGATTAGTATTGATTTGCCAGACAGTAGTCGGTTGAATGCCAAGCTCTTTGTGAGCGGTTGGAATTTAAAGCAAGGTGGTCAAATGGTTTTAATTAGCAATTAATGATTGAGTTTATCAATAATTTTATACAATGATTATATATTATGGAAATTTTTAAGAATAGGCAAAGCATACAAATTCGTTTTAGCGATATTGATTTAATGGGGCATGTATCGAACACTGTTTACCAAGTTTATTACGATTCGGGCCGAATTGCCTATTTCAATGAGGTGTTGCCCGACCTCGATTTTAAAGACATCGGCGTAGTAAGTGTTTCGGTAAATATTGAATATTACCGGCCAATTTTTCTGCATTCGAAGGTGTATGTCGAAAGTCGCTGTTCGAAAATTGGTAACAAAAGCTTTGAGATGGAACACCGTATTGTCGATCAGGATACGGGCGAGGTATATTCAACAAGTAAAAACACTTTAGTGTGTTTTGCAATTAATGAGCAGCAAAGTATTTGCATCCCCGGGCATTGGAAAGAAAATATTTTAGCCTACGATGAAGGGGTAGGGTGCCGGTAATGCTCAATATTACTACAAACCTGAGTTCGACGTAAAAATTTTTGGTTCAGAACGCTTGTAAGTTTAATTCAAATACCGCATTATATCGCCCGAAACTTGCATTAACGATATTTCGGCCAGCTTGGTTAGGTATTTAACCGATATGAGCCGTTCTTCGGCATCGAGCAGGCTTTTTTGTACCTCGCGCAGTTCGAGGCCGGCAAGGCTGCCCAATTTGTAGCGTTCGAGTGCAATTTCGAGGTTTTCGCGTGCTACATCGAGGTTTTGTTCTTCGAGCCTGAGCAGGTTCAAGTTGTTCTGATAAGCATAGAATATGGTGAGCAAATCGGCTTTAATGGCCTGTTCAACTTCGCTGTACTGCATTTTTCGGTTCTCGAGTTCAATTAAAGCATTGGTTTTTTCGCGGCGGCGGTTAAAACCGTCGAAAAGATCAACGCCAAGTGTTAAGCCGTAGTTTAAGCCGGTTGTATGCTGGTTGTATCCTGCACTTTGCATGTTGCCATAGTAATTGTAACCATAGCCAGCATTTGCGGTTAAGTATGGATATGCACGGCTTTCGATTATTTTTCGGTCCAAATCGGTTATGATCTGGTTTTTGGCTGCAATTTGAAGGCCGGTGTTTAGCTCAAGTGTTTTGGTCATCAGCTCGTCGTATGCCAGTGCGGCGTTAATGTCGATTAACGAATCGGCCAGAGCAATGCTTTGACCAATGTCCTCATTGGCCATCAGTTCGTTGAGCCTTATTTGCGAAGTACGCAACACTTCTTTCTGGCGGGAGTAACGCGAGCTGTCGGAGTTCAAATACACCATTGATTGCAGGTACTCTACCTTTGAAGCACCGCCAAGCATGTAGCGTTGTTCATCGATGCGTACCCTTTCGCGCGAAAGCGATACGGCATAAGCAAGGTTTTGGTACAAAGTGAGTTGTTGGATGTAGTAATTGTATTCCGAAACAATTTGCGCAACCAAGTTCTCGAGCTCCATTTGTGTTTTAAGGTTCTCCAGTTCGCTTAAATGCTCCAGTTTTTCGTAACTGCGCTGTACCTGAAAACCCCTGAAAATGGTCATTCCAAGGTTAACAGCTGCCGATCCGCTCGAATTATAAACCCCATTTCTTTGTGAAGTAGTTCCATCGGAACTTACCTGTGTGGTGTTATTCAAGTTTCCTCCAAACCGATTGGTAGAGCTTACTGTTGGCAACATACCCGCATTGCCACGGGTAAAATTGTTCGAAGCAATGTCGGTTTTGTTACGCGCTACCTTAAGTGAATAATTGTTTTCGAGGGCTGTTTGAATGCAGCGGTCGAGGCTGTATAGCTCCTGGCTTTTTGCTTGGTTTAAAAAACCCGGTGCAACAAAAAGGATCAGCAATAAGGTGGTGCTTTTAAGCAGTTTCAATATTCTCAGATTCTGAAAGTTCATTGTTGTTGTTTTTTGTTTCGCTCGAAATGAATAAATAAATGGCAGGTACCACATAAAGGGTAAGGAAGGTTGAAATGGTTAACCCACCAACTACGGCAATACCCATTGCTACGCGGCTTTGCGCGCCTTCGCCCCAGCCCAGTGCCAATGGCATAACGCCCAAAATGGTCGAAAGGCTGGTCATTAAAATTGGCCTGAAACGTGCTGCCGCCGAATATTTAATGGCATCGAACTTGTTAAAGCCGGCTGATTTGCGTTGGTTGGCAAATTCAACAATTAAAATACCATTTTTCGAAACCAGCCCAATGAGCATGATGATACCAATTTGGCTGAAAATATTCATGGTTACGTTGAAATACCACATGAAAAGCAGTGCTCCGGTTAAGGCCAATGGTACGGTCATCATCACAATAATCGGGTCTTTGAAACTTTCGAACTGTGCCGAAAGCACCAAAAATATCAAAACAATGGCCAAAAGGAAGGCGAACATCAAGCTCGATGAACTTTCGCTAAAGTCGCGCGAGTCGCCTGCCAAAGCGGTACGGAACGAG
>JAFGAF010000327.1 GCA_016933815.1 Prolixibacteraceae bacterium | reverse complement strand
GAATTTTGAAGTGATACCCGATTTTATTGCCGTTAACCAGGAGTATTACAATGCCGAAGTTAGCGAACTCGATTTTGGCAGCCCCAACGCGCTCAAAACCATCAACGGATGGATAGAAGACAAAACCCACGGGCGCATCAAAGACATGATTAAACGAATTGAACCCGACCATGTTATGTTTCTGGTTAACGCTGTTTACTTTTATGGAGAATGGCAACGCAAATTCGAAAAAAAGGAAACTTACAAAGGAAATTTCATCAAAGCCGATGGCAAAACTGTTGAGGTTGACATGATGAGCAAAACCGACTCGGCCATGTTCCTCAGCAACGATTTGTTCAGCGCAATACAATTGCCCTATGGCCACGGCAATTTCAACATGACTGTAATGGTTCCTAACGAAAACAATACCTGCGAACAAATAGTGAATGAACTCAATGCCGAAAACTGGACAAAATGGACAGCAGAATATTCGATGATTTACAACCTGAACATAGCCCTGCCCAAGTTTAAAAGTGAATACGAGGTGAAGCTTAACGATGTTTTGGCAGCCATGGGCATGGAGGTAGCTTTTACCTCCTCGGCCGATTTTTCGGGCATTACCCCCGATGGCGATATCTACATCGACTATGTGCAGCACAACACTTTTATTGAGGTTGACGAAAACGGCACCGAAGCGGCGGCAGCCACTGTTGTTGCCATGCGCGAATATGTTGCGATGCCAAACTATTTTAAGGCCGACAAGCCATTTATTTATGCCATCACCGAAAAGGAAACAGAAGCGATTTTGTTCATTGGCAAGATGGCCAATCCGCTCGAATAACAAAAAATACTTTTACTCATCAATTCTTTAGTTGCAATGAGCCGGGTTGAGCTTTGTACCGACAAATAGTTTGTGGCAAAGCCTTCCCGGTTTTTTTTTCATCCAAACAAAAGGGCTGCAAAAATATGCAGCCCTTTGAAAATATTTACTATTCGTGTATTGCGAATTTTAATAACGATAATGATCGGGTTTGTAAGGCCCGTTAACAGGAACGCCAATGTAATCGGCCTGTTCTTTACTCAATTGGCTTAGTTTAACACCAATTTGTTCGAGGTGCAGGCGTGCCACTTCCTCGTCGAGGTGTTTTGGCAAACGGTACACGTCGATATCGAGTTGTTTGGTATATAACTCAATTTGAGCCAGCGTTTGGTTGGTAAACGAGTTGCTCATCACAAACGAGGGGTGACCGGTAGCACAACCCAGATTTACCAAACGCCCTTCGGCCAAAAGGTAAATACAATTTCCATTGGGGAATTCGTATTTATCGACCTGTGGTTTAATGTTGGTTTTCTTAATTCCGGGGAATTTTTCGAGTTTGCTCACCTGAATTTCGTTATCGAAGTGTCCAATGTTGCAAACAATGGCCTGATCTTTCATATTGGCCATATGATCGATGGTAATTACATCTTTGTTGCCGGTAGTGGTAACAAAAATATTTCCTTCGGCAAGGGCATCTTCCATTGTTTTCACCTCGAAGCCTTCCATTGCAGCCTGTAGGGCACAAATCGGGTCAATTTCGGTTACAATAACGCGGGCACCGTAGCCGCGCATCGATTTTGCTGAACCTTTGCCCACATCGCCATAACCTGCAACCACTACAACTTTACCGGCAATCATAACATCGGTAGCACGTTTAATGCCATCGGCCAAACTTTCGCGGCATCCATAAAGGTTATCGAACTTCGATTTGGTAACCGAATCGTTCACGTTAATGGCCGGGAAAAGCAGTTTCCCATCGTCTTTCATTTGGTACAAACGATGAACTCCGGTAGTAGTTTCTTCCGAAACACCTTTAATTTCGGCGGCTACACGGTGCCAGCGCTGCGGGTCGTCGGCCAATACCGTTTTCAGTATTTTGAACAGCTCAATTTCATCCTGAGCATCCACTTCTTTATCGAGAACAGCGGGATTTTTTTCAGCATCGTAGCCAATGTGCACCATCATGGTTGCATCGCCGCCATCGTCAACAATAAGGGTAGGACCTTGTCCGTTGCCAAAATCGAGGGCACGCTCGGTACACCACCAATATTCGGCAAGGGTTTCGCCTTTCCACGCAAAAACGGGGATACCTGCAGCAGCTATAGCGGCAGCGGCATGGTCCTGTGTCGAAAAAATGTTGCAACTGCACCAACGTACCTGCGCACCCAACTCAACCAATGTTTCGATGAGTACGGCTGTTTGTATGGTCATGTGCAACGAACCCATAATGCGGGCGCCTTGTAAAGGCTTCGATTGGCCATATTTTGTGCGGAGCGACATGAGCCCCGGCATTTCTTTCTCGGCAATTTCAATTTCCTTGCGGCCAAACTCTGCCAAGCCCAAATCGGCTACTTTGAAATCAATTTTCTTTTCTGTTAAAACGGTCATACTTAAATTATTTTAGTGCGCAAAGATAATACAAGTAGGTGGCTTAAAAAAACGAAAAATGTCAACAATAAGCCCTCAATATTTCCGATATCTTTTTTTTGTCGGTTTCGAGCTGAAGTTTCAATTCATCGATGGAGTTAAAACGCTGTTCGGTACGAACATGTTCATGAAAAAAGAGGGTAATTTCTTTTTGGTAAATATCGGCATCGAAACCCAGAATATGTGCTTCGATGGTGCGGTTATCGGCATTACTGTTTACGGTTGGCCGGTAACCAATGTTGAGCATGGCAGGGTAAATTTGGCCCTCAACATCGACAGTAATGGCATACACCCCTTTGGCCGGAATAAGTTTATTGGGATCGGAAGCTTCGATGTTGGCGGTTGGAAAACCTATTTTACGGCCAATTTGGTTTCCCTTTGTTACGGTTCCTTTTAAACTAAAAGTGTAGCCCAAATAATGGTTGGCTTTTGCCACATCGGACTGTTGAAGGGCATTTCGTATTTTGGTTGAGCTTACATCCACCTCATCGACCAACAGGGCATCGATGCGTTCGAGCTTAAAACCTGTTTGCTTCGATAAAGCCAGTAAATTTTCAAAAGTGCCCTCGCGGTTTTTACCAAAACGATGATCGTGTCCAACCACCAAGGTGTGCAAACCCAATTTCTCGAGCAAAATATCTTGCATAAACTCGCGATAAGTTAATGCTGCAAATTGGGGGGTGAACGGAAAAATAACCAGGTGATCGATACCCGATTTGCCCAAAAGCTCAATTTTTTCATCGAGGGTAGTAAGCAAGCGCAGGTTGTGCTCTTGCTTGGAAACCACCAGCCGTGGGTGCGGATAGAAAGTAAATATCACACTCTGTCCACCGGCTTTTGCAGCCAGGCTGTTCAGTTGAGCAATTACTTTACGGTGCCCCCGGTGTACACCATCGAACGTGCCGATGGTAACAACCGGGTTAATGGCTTTAAAATGGTTTATGTTTTGGTGAACAATCAATGCAATACTTTTTTGTGGAACAAAAGTAAGGAAATTGTTTGAATTGCTTTACTCAAGAAAAAGGGTCGTTCACTAAGTTTTTTGAGCTATTCACATATTTTTTTTGTATAATACATTATATTTTC
>JAFGAF010000326.1 GCA_016933815.1 Prolixibacteraceae bacterium | reverse complement strand
CACATTGAGCCACTCGGAGATACTTTTGTGTCGAAAAACAGGCTTCCATCATCATTGCAAATCAACTTAATTGATGGTAAATACCGTTTTTACAATCCATTATACATTACCGGAACAACCGATGTTGCCTTCGGAACACTTGTTTACGACAATGTGTTTAAAGAAAAAACGCACTATGTTTACGATGTAACCAATTATGTAAAAACCGAGTTCGAAGATTTTGGCGATCCATTATACACCATGCTTCTGCTTATACCAAATAGTTCGAACCAAATTAATATCGATCAGCTAATTATTGGCGACAACAAGCACGATAGTAACAGAATGAAACTGAAAATTTATTTAACCAACTTTAACGAGCAGCTTTAAAAATGATCAAATATTCGAAAACCATATACAGCATTTGTGTTATTGTGCTTTTGGCAATACCTTCAGCTTTATTCTCGCAAAATAACACTTCGTCGCCATACTCGGTCTTTGGCATTGGCGATTTGTCGAATGTGGCTTATGGCCGAAACGTGGCTATGGGCGGAACAGGTTATGCACTTAGGGGCGCAAACTTTCTGAACCTCAAAAACCCTGCTTCCTTAACCTCAATCGATACACTTTCGTTTTTGTTCGAAACTGGTGTTTTTTTAAAATACACACAAAATACTTCCGAAATTAACCGCTATTTTCCCGATGGAAACCTCAGCCATTTAACATTTGGACACAGGTACACACCGTGGCTCATGGGAAATTACGGTATTATGCCTTTAAGCGATATTGGCTATCATTTTAGAACCATTAAATCGACCGAAGGTGAGGAAAGTATCATATATACCGACTGGATTGGCTCGGGTGGTTTTAACAAGTTGTTTTATGGTTTAGGTTTAAAAATCAGCAAAAATTTTTCGTTGGGTGGCGAAGCTGCATACATTTACGGCCCTTTGGTACAAACCAGAAAAACCACTGCACTTGTAAACCCCGAAAATACGACCACTTATTATGCCAACTCGCGATACAGTGGTTTTACATTTAAAGGAGGTTTTCAGTTTTCGGCAAACCTTGGCAGTAAAGGGTCGAACTTAACATTAGGTGGTGTATTCAGCCCGGCTCAGCAATTAGGTGGCCGATCAATTGTTTCGATACAACAAAGTTACAGCTCAAGCGTTGCTGTTGAAGTTTATAACAAGGAAAAACGTGCCGAAATTATAAATTTACCAATGAATTATGGCGGGGGAGCCAGTTTAATATGGCGTTCGAAATTTTTGCTTACAGCCGATTATGAATTTGCTCCCTGGGCTGAAAATAATTCGCGTGAATACATCAATCAGCAAATCTTTTCCGCCGGATTTGAGCTCTTGCCCAAGAGTTCGCTCAAATATTTCGAGCGTTGTTCATATCGTGCTGGTTTCAGGTACGATACTGGTTATTTTGAGTCGAAAGGACACACCATTGACGATATGCGTTTTTCGGTTGGAGCAGGTTTCCCAATGCAAAAATCACGATCAACACTCAATGTTTCAATCGAAGCCGGACAGCGCGGAACACTATCTTCGGGACTTATTCGCGAGCGCTATGCCAAGTTGAATTTGGCATTCTCGTTGCACGATTACTGGTTTATTAAACGGAAATTCGATTAGTCGCTTATTATTCGTTTCATTAAGCGCAGTTGGTGGGTATATCGTTTGGTTTCGGTATTGAAAATACCTGCATGGTCGATGTTGTCGATGCGTACTTTTCCTGATGAATGAATGATTTTATTCTTTTCCCAAATAATTCCAACGTGAATAATTTCGCCTTCATCGTTATCGAAAAATGCCAAATCGCCGGGCAATGCTTCTTCAACAAACGAAAAATGATTGCCTATTTGAGCTTGCTGCGATGCATCGCGGGGTATATTGATTCCGGCAATTTTATAAACAATTTGTGTAAGTCCGGAGCAATCGATGCCCAAAGGAGTACGGCCACCCCATAAATACGGCGCATTAAAATAGCTTAAAGCTGTGTTGATGATATTTAACCTGATATCGCCATTCAATGCCTTTCGACCATTAAATCCTTGAATCATGTAAGGGATACCTGCAATTTTAAATGACGAATCTTTCTTTTTGAAATGCGGCAAAGTACTGCCTGCAACAATTAAAAAATTTCGATAATGGTTAATTTGTTGTACAATATTGAAAATGTCGGTGGTTACAACTTGCTCTTTATCCGATAAATATTTGAATTCGCGTGCAGTTAGCGGGTCAACCATTTTTGAGTCAATCCAACCTTCGTAGCCATCGTGGTGAAGTTTAATTTTGCACCATTTTTTGCCTTCTTCTATAATTTGATAATGCTCGCCAAATAATACTTGGGTGCACATTTCACTTTTTTCGGCCGGCTCGCTACGTACCGGTATGGAGCTTAAATTCGAAATCCCGTACATGATTGATAAATCAATTAAAAAATGAAGATGTTTCAAATATACAATATTCTTCAAGTATGAAGAATTTTGATAAATATTTTTCTAAATTTAACTCGGTTTAAGTTAACAAAACACATGCATGTTATGAAGGGAAATGAAAAAAGCCATACTAGTTTTTACAGGGTAGCCTATTACGCTTCATTTTTATTGATAACCTTTGCTGTATTGTATTTACTGTTTCCGAAACAGGTAACTTTTAAATACGAGTTTCAGAAAGGCCAACCCTGGGGGCACGAAACATTAATTGCCCCGTTCGATTTTCCGGTTCTTAAGCCCACCAATGTTTTTGAGGCTGAAATCGATTCGGTAAAAAAGAATTTTGTGCCTTTTTTAAATTTCGAAACCGAAGCCAAAAACGATCAGCTAATTTTATTGCGCGAACAACTCGATTCTGCTTTTCAGAAAATTTCTCAATTAAATGACCCCGAACTACAAGAAATTATCTACAATAAACTTGAAGAAACGCTTAATGATTTGTATAACAAGGGTATTTTAGAAAGCTCGCCCGAAAGTTATGATTTTCTGTCAGGTAAATCTAACGTAAATCTTATAAGGGGTAATGTTGTCGAAACGGTACCTGTTCAATCGTTGTTTTCGTTAAAAACCGCATACCTTGCTTTGAATGATTCAATAAATAACTACGCCGCACAAAACAGTGCTTGCCGTTTGTTGCAAAATTGGCTCGATCCGGCACAATTCATTAGTCCAAATCTTAATTACGATAAAGTATTTAACGAGAGCCGGTTAGAAGAAATGGTGCAAGCTGTTCCGGCAACACGTGGGGCTGTTCAGGCTGGGGTGCGTATTATTTCGGAGGGCGATTGGGTAAATAACGAAAACTTTATCGTTCTTGAATCACTAAAAAGGGCCTACGAAAGGAACCGCTCATACAGTGGTTGGATATCGACAATTATTATTGGACAAATGATGCTGGTTTTAATTGTTTTGAGTGTGCTTATTTTGTATTTACAAACATACAACCGCGATCTTTTTTGGAAAAAGCGCAATTTTACGATGATTTTATTTACCATTTTGGCCATATTTTTACTTGCCCGTTTGGTTCACGAAAATCCATCGTTGAACATGTATATTTTACCAGTTTGTATTTTGCCAATTATTATCAGAACATTTTTAGGTGCCCGAATGGCAATTTTCATACATCTCTCAACTGTGCTGATGATCAGCTTTATGGCTCCAAACAGTTTCGAGTTTTTCTTTTTACAGTCGATTGCCGGAATTATTGCAGTGATAAGTTTGCGCCGCATGCATCGCCGGGGACAGTTGTTGCTCACCTCGTTATATGTTTTCATTTCGTACTGCTTAAATTATTTTGCTTTTGAACTCATAAAAGAAGGACTTTTGATAAATATTAATTGGGAAACTTATAAGTGGTTTTTTGCTAATGGCTTATTGTTAACAAGTGCCTATTTAATTGTTTACATTATTGAAAAAATGTTTGGTTTTATTTCCGATGTAACTTTGGTTGAATTATCGGATACCAATAACCCGCTATTGCGAAAATTGGCCGAGATTGCTCCCGGTACCTTTCAACATTCGATGCAGGTGGCTAATTTGGCCGAGGCGGTTATATTTCGCATAGGCGGCAATCCCTTATTGGTTCGTACAGGTGCTTTGTATCACGATATTGGTAAAATAAACAGCTCAGAGTTTTTTATCGAAAACCAGCAAGGAGGTGAAAATCCGCACGACAGCCTTTCGCACTTAAAGAGTGTTGAAAAAATTGTTAGCCATGTGTTCGACGGCGTGAAAATGGCAAAAAAACACAAACTGCCCGAGCCCATTATCGATTTTATTAAAATGCACCATGGCAAAGGCTTGGTAAAATATTTTTATTTAAAATACAAGGAAGAACACCCAAACGAACAAGTAATAGAAGACGACTTCAGGTATCCTGGGCCTAACCCGACAACGCGCGAAACAGCAGTGGTAATGTTGGCCGATGGTGTTGAAGCTGCTGCACGTAGTTTGCCTGAGAAAAATGAAGAAACTTTGAAAGTAATTATAAATCAGATTATTGATGCTAAGGTAAATAACCATGAACTTGATGATGCTCCGATTACTTTTAGGGATATTAAAGATATTAAGTCGATTTTTCTCGATAAACTAAAAAATGTTTATCATTTAAGGATTCAGTATCCGAAAGAAAAATAAAAAAGGCTGCTTTTAGGGCAGCCTTTTTTGCAGGTATATCGGCGATCGCTTCAAATTAAAAGTTATCGCAGTTAATTTCGAAATACGACTGTGGATGATCGCAAGCCGGGCATTTTTGAGGTGCAACCGATCCTTCGTGAATAAAACCACAGTTACGGCATTTCCAAATTACTTTATCGTCGCGTTTGAAAACTTTACCGGCTTCGAGGTTTTCATAAAGCTTACGGTAGCGTGCTTCGTGGTGCTTTTCAACTTTAGCAATTTGTTTAAACACCATTGCAACTTGCTTAAAGCCTTCTTCTTCGGCTATACGGGCAAATTCAGGGTAAAGCTCAGTCCACTCTTCGTTTTCGCCGTCGGCAGCTGCTTTAAGGTTTTCCATTGTAGTGGCGCCAATAACGCCGGCAGGGTAGGCTGCTGTAATTTCAACCATTCCGCCTTCTAAAAATTTAAAAAAACGTTTGGCATGTTCCAACTCATTTTCGGCTGTTTCCATAAATATGGCTGCCATTTGCTCAAGGCCTTCTTTTTTAGCAACTTTTGCAAAATAAGTATACCTGCTGCGTGCCTGCGATTCGCCGGCAAACGCTTTCAACAGGTTTTGTTCTGTTTTGGTTCCTTTAATACTTGACATGGTTTTCTGTTTTATTTAATGAATTTTGCTTAAAAATAGCTTAAATACCCATTTCTTGCAATAATATGAGTTAATATAGAATGAATCTATTCTGTTTCTCTTTCTTCGTTTGCTTTGTTTTTTATGCCAAAAGTTGCCTGTATTCCGGCATAAACCGATTTCCAGCTATAACCAATTACCGAACGTTGTTTGTCGCGGTAGTTTGTAAACCTTACCGGTAGTAGAATTCGGCCTGGCTTAGGGTTGTCCGATTTAAGTGCCATTGAATTGACCAGAAAACTCAGGAACTTTTCTTCGCGCAGCTTACCCGATTTGTTGCTTAGCACCGATATGCGCAGGTCGTTGTAGGCAAAGCGCATAGAGCCAATTGCCGAATCGCCGTTTGCTTTAAAATTTACTTCGAGCTTCTGATTGATGCCTTCTCTGATTGACATTTTCAGACCAGGCTCTGTTATGGGGTTGAGTAAGCCAAGTGGCATTTGCTCAACTTTACCTTCAAAAGTGAATTCGTTATTGAATGAATAAACGTTCCAGTCAATTTTCATGTTTGTTGGCCCAATTCCCATTAGTTTTGCATCGATGGTTGAATGCATAAAGGGGTTTTTGAGCAAAAGTTGATCAATATTGGTTATGTTGCTGATATTTGCGGTTCCATCGGTAAAGAACACATAGCTTGTATCCAATGCTTGTGGCTCTAATTCAGTGTATTTAAAATGATCGAAGTTAATGTGTGCGTTCTTTATTTCGAGCTTTTGTTTTAGGTCGCGCAATGCTTGTTGTGGCATTTTGGGCCTTTGGTTTGGATGGAGAGGGTAGGTTTTATCGCGATGAATTGCAACCCGGTTAAAATCGATATTTAGTTGATCGATAAAGATATTCCCTTCATCAAGCAGGTTTTTCAAATCAAGCCCTAAGCCATTAATTTGGCAAGGTGATATTTGAAAATAATCGGATTGAAAACGGTTTTTTTCGGCAAATTCTTTTTTCGATAATGTTGGTTCAAGCGATAAATCAGTTAACTTAAATTCGCCATTGTGGTTGAAGGTTAGCTGTTTGGCTTTGTACGCGAAATATCCATTTTTTGTTTTTCCGTTTAAGTACGAAATTTTAAAATTTACAGTTTCGGCTCCAAAAAGTTTGCCTTGGTTGGTGTTGTTTTGGTCAATAATGAAGCCCGATAAGTCGACATCAATATTCGAAAGTTTCAATGGTTTTGTTTTGTCGATGTTAATGGCAGCATCGTTCATCGAAATATTTTCAATACTTATTGTTTTGAAAATATTGTTCACTTCGGCGTGCCAATTGTTGTCATAAAACGAAAATTTTGTTCGGCTGTCAATTCGTTTATCGACAATCGATATGTTTGGTTTATTAATGCTTATGCTTTT
>JAFGAF010000325.1 GCA_016933815.1 Prolixibacteraceae bacterium | reverse complement strand
TTGAATTGGAGCGAAGCGGAAATCGGCGTAGCCAAACTTGAAACCTGGAATTTGTAATTTGTAATTTGGAACTTGAATTGGAGCGAAGCGAAAATCGGCGTAGCCAAATTTGTAATTTGGAACATGTAATTTGGAATTTGTGTAAGAAACAGCAAAACACATCACCCCTGCCCCTTTCGAAACAAGTGCATGTGCCCTGATCAAGACACCGTTAACGTTGCTATTTAATTTTTCCCCAAGCATTTACAAGCTCAAAATAATTATTTTCGGCCAATACCAATAATGCATAAAATATCGGCCAAACTTTAAAACTATTCGGGAAAACCTTACATTCGGAAATAAGAAAAAATGGAGAGTTTCGACAAAACAAACTGCTTCCGTAACTTATTACGGACTTTGTAGCTTAATCAATAAAACTGTAGTTGGTAAATTCAACCCCATTCCCCTCAATTTTCAATATTTAGTTTTCCTCAAAACTTGCCTTTTAGGTGCTCCTCAACACTTTTAAAGGCAATGTCAAATAAACTACATTTCAAACAAAAAGAAAACCTGCTTTTGTCATCAATTTAAACATTTTTGACGAACGGTGCTTTTTTGTTGACGAAACACACATTTGACCTGACGAATAACGCTTTTATTATTATAAAACTCATTTTTCAAATCTTAAAGCAAGCCATTAAATGGCAATGCTTTACAAATATTTAACAGCAATATAGCATTAATTTTCCAAAACTACAATTTGGCAGGCTTTTTTTTATTCGATCTACTTTTGGTTTACTGCTGGCTGATAAGTGTTACATTTTGCTTTTTTTACAAAAATCTCCTTTCAATCCCCGTTCGCCTTATTGCTTAAACAAATTTTATTCAATACCTTCGGTTCAATTTTACTAAAACACATTTTCATGAAACGCAAGCTTAACAATTGCACCCTGCAAACAATACTTAATGCAATATTTTTCTGTACATTACTGCTAATCACAAATCAAAGTCAGGCTCAAGTTAACCAAAAAGATTCGCTGTTTTTAGTTGCCATGTACATTGCTTACGATGGCGAAAACTGGACACACAACGACAACTGGCTCAGCGGAACGGTTGACACCTGGTACGGCATTACACTGAACGCCGACGGCACCCGTGTTACCAAATTAGAACTGCCCGAAAACGATATTACAGCCAGGTTCCCGGAAAAAATTGATGATCAGAATTACATTATTGATTTCATAACAAACGTATTAAAACTAGGCATCGACCAAACAATCAAATTGGTTGACACAATGCTAGAACTATATACTATGGATGGCATTTCGCTTGGCG
>JAFGAF010000324.1 GCA_016933815.1 Prolixibacteraceae bacterium | reverse complement strand
TTTAACCCACAAGGCAAGCGGGCGCGAAATACTGGTAATGAATACCCATTTCGACCACCAAAGCGAATTGGCCCGCGAGCAATCGGCCAAGCTCATCGTTCAAAAAATAGAACAAGTAAACCCACAAAAACTGCCTGTAATTTTGATGGGCGACTTCAATGCTACGCCCGAAACCTTGCCCATTTCGATCATTAAAAACAAAATGCACGATGCCTTAGAAATCAGTCAAACACCTCATTACGGTCCACTGGGTACTTTCAACAGCTTCGATCCCAACAA
The DNA here is from genome assembly GCA_016933815.1 of Prolixibacteraceae bacterium. GTDB lineage: Bacteria > Bacteroidota > Bacteroidia > Bacteroidales > Prolixibacteraceae > Roseimarinus. The sequence continues at coordinate 1,477 of JAFGAF010000324.1, read as the reverse complement.
GGTAATCGATGGCCGTATCGATTATGTGTTTCTGAAAGGTTTTGAAGTTAAATCGATAGTACATATCGACGACCGCCGCAACGATAATTATTTTGTTTCGGATCACCTGCCTGTTCTCGTTGAACTTAATTTTTAAAAACTTCGGTCACATTAATTATTATTTGTAATTTTCAGGCATAAAGTCAATCTAATCATTCAACTTAAAACCTGAAAAATGAACTTTCACATTTGGCATTATTGGTTTATTGCAGCATTTTTCTTTTTTCTGCTCGAGATATTTATTCCCGGTTTTATTGTCGGCAGCATTGGTCTGGGCTGTTTAATTGCCGCTTTTGGTGCTTTTTTGCACTTACCGCTATGGTTCAATATTATTTTATTCATTACAGGCTTTTTTATTGGCATTATCATGCTGAAACCCCTGTTAAAAAGAATGGAAAAATCGGGCGAGATAAAAACCAATGTCGATGGCATGATCGGCAAAAAAGGAAAAGTGATTGAAACCATCGATCCCGAACAAGGTTACGGCTGGGTGCGCATCGATGGCGACGATTGGAAAGCAGTTTCGGCCAATAATCAAAAGCTAGCTACCGGAACCGCTGTAGAAGTTGTAGCAATTGAAAGTATTGTTGTAACCGTGCGGCAGCTCAACACCGAACACATCGATACCGAAAAAGCAACAAAAACCGTGGCGCAAACACTGAGCAGCAATACGGGCTTAATTTTGTCGCTTGGCAACAAAAAGGAAATTGTACAACATACCGACATTTTGTGTTTTTATTCGACACAAAAAACCACCTACCTGATAACCGCCGAAGGGAAGCAAAAAATGGTCGACGAGTCGCTCGAAAAGCTCGAAGAAAAGCTTGGTAACGAAAAATTCTTCCGTGCCAACCGTCAATTCATCATAAGTTCATTGGTGGTGAAATTGTACAAAACATTGCCCGACGGAAAAATTGAAGTAACGCTGAAACCCTTACAAAACCTGCCTTCCGACATTTCGGTAAGCCGCTTAAAGGCCCATGCATTTCGGAAATGGATCGAAAAACAGGTGTAAATACCGAACTGAATTCGTCGGCTTATTTCTGTCATTTGGGTAAAACTGATCCCAAAATATTTCTTGGCTGCAAAACTGCACCCTAATTTTGACACATCGTTCAACACAAAATTTTGAAGTTATGGAATTTGAAATTTGGCATATCTGGTTAATGGTTTCGATCATCTTTTTCATTCTCGAAATATTTATCCCCTCGTTTGTAGTGTTCAATTTAGGCGTAGGGGCATTGTTCGCAACCATTATAGCTGCTACCGGAGCATCGGTATCGTGGCAGTTCTTAACGTTCAGCATATTTACTTTGGTAAGCTTCTTTTTGGTAAGGCCGGCACTAAAACGTTGGGCATACAGCCGCTCCGACAAAACCGAAACCAATGTAAATGCAATGATCGGGCGCACAGGTAAAGTAATCGAAACCATCGACCC
>JAFGAF010000323.1 GCA_016933815.1 Prolixibacteraceae bacterium | reverse complement strand
GACGAAAAACGCGACCTCGATTCAACCTACTCCACCGAAGCCATAAAGCAGCTCATCGAACTGGGTTATATCGACGAACCCGATGAGGATGCCAAAAAAAGTGCCGAGAATGTAGCCGATGAAATAAAATACAACTTGGCTCAGGTTTATTACAATACAAACAGGCGCCACTTGGCAAAGCCTTTATTAACAGAGCTTTTTGATAAATACCCACATCGTGGACGGTACTTCTTTAAACTGAACGAGTGTTTATTGGATGAAGGAAACATAAAACAATGCCGTGATCTGATCAAAGTGTTTAAGACAAGTGCAGAAAAGAAAGTGCTCAGCCAAGTTCAGATCAACCATCTTAAGACAAGGAAGCCCCCTGAGATATTGAATAAAAAAGAAAAAGCACAATGGTTGAAAAAAGTAATTTCCGATCCGATTGGTGAAAGTAAACAGGCTATAAACGACCTTTTTAACCTGAATTTTACCGAAGGAAACCTTTTGATTCACGAAGGCCAAATGCGAAAAGCAATTAGGAAATACCGCGAAACAGAAAAATTAGCGCCCAAGAAAAACGCATTTTTCTCGAAAATGGGGAATGCCTTTTTACGATTATCACAATGGCGCGATGCCGAAGAGATGTTCCGCAAGGTGTTGGCAAATTACGAAGAAGACGAAAATGCAAATCTAGGTCTGGGCATTAGTCTGTTCCACCAGAAAAAATACCAAGAATCGCTCGACGTTTTGCTCGATGCTGTGTACTTGAACTTTTACAGTGCAAAAAATCATTACTATATTGGTGCAACCCTCAGCGAGTTGAAGCGTTTCGACGAAGCTGCCCAATCCTTTGAAATTGCACTTAAAATAAACCCAAATTTTGGGGTATGCCGTAACCGGCTCATTGTGCTTTACGATGAAAGCCTCGGGAACTCCGAAAAGGCTAAAAACTTGCGAATTACTGAAACCTCTATTGAAAACAGCAACGGGCAGTCAATTGATATTGCGACCGATGTGTTAATTCGCCCAAAAGCCGACCGATTGAGCCAAACGCCAATTATTGTAGTTAGCGGATTGCCCCGATCGGGTACATCAATGATGATGCAGTTGCTCGATGCTGCCGGAGTACCAATTTACACCGATGAAAAACGGAAACCCGACAACAGTAACCCACAGGGATATTTTGAGCATGACAAGGTTAAGCAATTGATCAGGAACAATGCCTGGATGGAAGAAGCTACTGGCAAGGCAGTGAAGATAGTTGTGCCTTTGTTGTATAAAATACCGGCTGCTTTTACTTATAAAGTAATTTTTATGGAACGAAACCTCGACGAAATTATCGAATCGCAACACCAAATGTTAATCGAAAGTTCCAAAATGAAAAATGATACCTATGCGGTACAAATCGAAAACTCGTTTAAAAAACAGTTACATGAATTTGAAGCATGGAAAAAACGCAACCCCAATGCCGAAGTGCTAAATATAAACTATAACGAAGCCATTGATAAAAAGGCTGAAACGGTCAGTAAAGTATTTGGTTTCCTGAATATTGATGCAAATCAGGAAACATTAGCTAATATTATTGATAAAAATCTTTACCGGACTAAAAAAAATTAATTTTGGTATTGCATAACTAAAATGAATTGAATACTTTAGCACCATATAATTAACAAATAAAACAACCATGAAGGAAAAATCCCAAAAGTTTGCCCGTTATACTACTGCTGCTGCTGCTCTTTTAGCAGTTTCGGGCGGGGCTAATGCTGCTATCATTCCGGGTAAAATAACCAGTAACGGTTCCGATAATACCCTTAGAAGTGAAGGTGATGAAATTTATGTTGATATTAAT
>JAFGAF010000322.1 GCA_016933815.1 Prolixibacteraceae bacterium | reverse complement strand
TTTATGGTTTGCAAAACTTTTTTTAAGGAAGGGTTTCTGTAGCGCATTGCCACGTAAACAGTGAAGTTTTCGCCCAGTTTCTGCTGGAGTTTATCGCGTGTATTGTTCGATATTGTCAGCAATGGCGAACCGTTTTCAGTCCACATTTTTTGGTATAGTTTTGCCGATTTAGGGGCACGGAAGGGCACAATAATCAGGTTTACCAAAACCTTTTGCAAAAGCCATGGCAAATCGATTACCCTACGGTCGTTCAAAAATTCAAAAAGAAATTTTCTCACTGCTGTTACCGTTGGAGCATCGGGTGTGCCTACGTTTGCCAGTATTACTGCTGTCTTTTTTGTCATCGCTTAAAATCTATTGAAACAGTTCTTCGGCTATGGTTCGCGCCTGTTTAATGCGGTCGGCCATGCCAATTCCGTTGCGAATATTGCCGGCCAAAACCAGCCCGGGGTATTTTTGTTGAATATGGTCGATGGTTTCGTAACGTTTTTCGGTGCTCAAACCGTATTGCGGAATTGCGTTTTTGTACCTGAAAAGCTTGAATAAATCGGGTGAAAAGCTTGGGACATTCATCATCTGCGAAAATTCGCGCGAAATAATTTCTGATAAATCTTCATCGTTCATTTCATAAATATCGGGTCGTTTGGTGCCACCCAAGAACACCGAAAGCAGCGCACCGTTTTTGGGAGCCCGGCCGCTAAGGAACGATGAGTTGAATAAAACACCTAGAATATCGCGCTGCTCGATTGTTGGCACCAAGCCTCCGAAAGCCTTCAGGTTGACACCTTCCCAGTTTTTGTATCCAACAATGGCCTGCACCACCGATGCGTATTTTAGCTCTTCAAATGGAGCAAGTTCTTCGGTTGAAAGAAATGGTAAAAGTTTTTTCAGTTCGTAGCCGCCGGTTGTGGTGATAACTTTTTCGGTTTGAAAAATAATGGGTTTCTCGTTTATAACGGTGTTGATTTCAAAACCATTCGTCGTTTTGTTGATGGTGGTGTTTTTCGCATTGAGCAATATGTTGTTGGCGCCCACTTTTTCGGTAAGTGCGTTAATCAGGTTTTTTAATCCGCCTTTTACCGAAAAAACTTCGCGAGTAGCCTTTTGCAGTCGCGGGTTGTGTTTTCGTTCTTTCGCTTTTTTGATTGACCCTTTAATAAAACTGCCGTAGTTCTGTTCCAAAGCATACAGTTTTGGCAAGGCAAAACGGGTAATCAGGTTGTTGGGGTCGCCGGCGTAAACGCCCGAAATAAATGGGTCAACCGCGTAATTCAGAAAACTGACACCCAAGCGCCGTTTGACAAATTCGGACAAAGTTTCGTTGGCATTTGTGCCTTTTTTGCGAAAGGGTTCACCCAAAACCCTGAATTTATCATTTATAGTGAAAAGCGGGGTTTTAATTGCCGAAATTAGCCCCGACGGAATAGCGTGCCATTTGTCTTTCTTCCAAATAAGCCTGCGTTTTGCGTCGGTATTGGCTGCTTCGAAAGCGCATCGCCCTTCGAGTTCCTCAAACAATTCAGCTACTTCGGGATTACCGACAACACCTGTGTTGGG
>JAFGAF010000321.1 GCA_016933815.1 Prolixibacteraceae bacterium | reverse complement strand
TTTACGGATCGCCAAAAGTTGCCGCATATCATAAAAAGGTACTCAATTTCGAAACCTTTCATTTTAATCAGGTACGAAGTGCCTCCGAAGCCGATCACCATAAAGTTAACATTGTGAACTGTTGCGACGACAACGTTCGTGTTGAATTGGGAAAAAGCAGCAGCCACGCCGGCGAAGCAGCTTACCTAGCGCTCGAACAGGCAATTAACGACCTAAAAAACGGCGAAATCGACGCATTGGTTACAGCACCTGTAAACAAAGAAAATATCCAGTCCGAAGCTTTTAATTTCCCCGGGCATACCGAATATTTAGCACAACATTTCGACACCAAAAACCCCTTAATGCTGCTCATTTCCGACAACCTAAGGGTTGGTGTTGCAACCGGCCATCTTCCTTTAAAAGATGTACCGACAGCAATCACCAAAGAATTGATACTATCGAAATTAAAAACATTACACCGCTCATTGGTTAGCGATTTTGCCTGTACCAATCCGCGTATTGCAGTTCTGGGGCTTAATCCTCATGCAGGCGACAATGGCGTAATTGGAAACGAAGAAAACGAAGTAATCATTCCGGCCATACAATCGGCTAATCAGCAAGGCATTACTGCTTTAGGGCCATTTGCTGCCGACGGTTTCTTTGGTTCGGGGCAATACGCACGCTTCGATGCAATTTTAGCCATGTACCACGATCAAGGCCTGGCGCCATTCAAAGCGCTTACATTCGATAAAGGGGTTAATTACACTGCGGGTTTACCGGTGGTTCGCACATCGCCGGGGCACGGCACAGCATTCGACATTGCCGGCGAGAACCTCGCTTCGGGCGAATCGTTTACCCAAGCCATCTATCAGGCAATCGACATCGTTCGCAACCGAGCCATCTACGACGAAATTAGCAGCAACCCATTACCTAAATACGAAATAAATACCAACGGCGAATCAGATCACGTTGACCTTACAAAAGAAATCGACAGCGAATATTAGTTATGATTGAATATCTCAACGGTCAAATTGTTGAGCTAAATCCCGCCCATGTTGTTATCGACGTAAACGGGATTGGCTATTTTGTTCATATTTCACTGAATACCTATTCGGCTTTGAGCGGCCACAAAACAACAAAGTTGCTCATACACGAAATTATCAGGGAAGATTTGCA
>JAFGAF010000320.1 GCA_016933815.1 Prolixibacteraceae bacterium | reverse complement strand
TCGGGCACCTCAACACCACGCGACTTTGTTGAACTGCCCTCGCAAATAATGGAAAACTGGTGCTCGGAACCCGAAATGCTGAAACTTTTTGCCAAGCATTACCAAACAGGCGAAGTAATACCGCAATCGCTTATCGACAAACTCATCGCATCGTCGAAATTCAACCAAGGTTTTGCTACTGTTGAATACCTGGCTGCATCGTTTCTCGATATGGATTTCCATACAACCATTAACACCCAAAACATCGATGTTGAAGCGTTTGAAACCGAAAGCATGAACCAAATTGGCCTTATCGACGAAATTATTCCACGTTACAAATCGACCTATTTTAACCACATTTGGTCGGGAGGCTATTCTGCCGGTTATTACAGCTACATTTGGGCAGAGGTACTCGATGCAGATGCGTTTGAATCGTTTGTTGAATCGGGTGATATTTTCAACAAAGAAATTGCAGCTTCGTTCCGCGAAAACATTCTTTCGAAAGGAGGCACAGGCGATGCCATGGCCATGTACACTAAATTCAGGGGCAAAGATCCATCAATTGAACCTTTGCTCAAAAACAGAGGTTTGAATTAATCACAAAGCAAGATGAATTGACTTAACGTTTCCCCTTGCCTGCCAAATACAAATAGGATCAAAACAAACACAAAAAAAAGCCTGAAACAGTTATGTATCAGGCTTTTTGTATTTTTACAAAATATGCTATTCTTCTTTACGAGATTCGAGGAAGGATTTAAATGCTTCGGGATTTTTGCTGCTGATCATATCGACACCGGCAGTGTGCATTACATCCCATACATTTTCTTCTTCAGGAAGATTATAAACACGAACTTTTTTGCCTTGCTTGTGAGCTTCCTGAACAACATCTTTAAACTTTTTGTATTCGTCGAAAGGCATTTTACCAACACCGTTCCATTCAATTTCTTCTTCAAAATCGATACCTATTAGCGGCATAATTTTATTGTCGTAATTTTTGGCCAAATCGTCAACAGTTCCTTGGGCGGCAGCAAAACTAACCCTTTCTTGCTGGAAAGTACGCATTGGTGCATTGCCCACAAATATCACTTTCAATTTACCATCGTGCCACTGCGGGCCAACTCTGTAAGTTAGCATTTCGTGATATGGGCTTACCTGCTCCCATATTTTTTGGTAAGTTTTTCGGGGATCGAATTTAATATTCAGGAACAAATACATTTCTTCGTCGAAATTTGGATGAACCTTGCCCTGATTTTTTTTATACTGGCTATAAATTGGCATTAAATAGGTATTGCGTAAAGTAGGAAGATTGTGGTTTGCACTATCGGGCATGTGCTCAGTAACATACACTTCGCCATATATATACATGATATCGGCTTCGTAATGAACAACCCCTTGTGTAAAAGTAGGCCACATGTCTTTTTCGGTTTCAAAAACCTTGGTTAACACCAAATTTGGCATAATCTCAACCTGTCCAAAAACCATTATATTTCCTAAAAAAAGAAAAATCAAACTGCTAAAAAATATCTTTTTCATCTTAATAATATTATAATTCATGTTGGTTCTTTTCTCAAAAATGAATATTGAGCCTTCAAATTTAATATTTTATCGTTTAAAAAAAACTTTTTTTTAAAAATGCTACATCCAAACCAACAGGTCGTCAAGTCCTTTACGTTTTTTTACTGGTGGTTCATGGGTTTCGGCATATCCAATGGGGATAATGGCAATTGGTTCCTGGGTAGCTTTAAGCTGTAAAGCTTCGCTCAAACCATCGATATCGAAATTACATACCCAACAGGTTCCAAGCCCCATGTCGGCAGCTTGCAAGGTTAAATGGTCGATAAAAATTGCGGCATCAATATCGGTATAGTTTTTCATATCGGCCGATCGTTTCCAAGCCATATCCTTGTTACCAACCACAACAATAATTGCAGGAGCACCGTTGAGCCAATCGCGATGATAGCATGCTTTAACTTTCAGAAGGTTTTCGGGCTGCATAATTGCATAAACCGTGTAGGGCTGAAAATTAACTGCCGAAGGTGCCTTTCGTGCAACATCTATAACTTGTTCAATAGTTGCTTTATCGACAGGTTTATTACTAAACTTACGAACCGAATACCTTGTATTAGCCAATGTTGAAAAATCCATAATATACAGTTTTAATGTCACAAAATAAAAGCTTAAATATACAAAAAAAGGGTAGCTACTCACTACCCTTTTAGTTTACTTTTTTGATTTTCGAGCAGCTTCTTGCTGACGAGCCAGATCTTCGAGGCGTTTTTGGAAGCCCGATTTTGGTTTTGGTGTTTTCTTTTTGTTGGCCATCAACTGTGCCCTAACCTTATCTTCATCAACGGTTTGACGAATAAGATAAGTTTGACCAATTGTAAACACGTTGGCTAAGAAATAATAGTAACTCAAGCCCGACGAGTACGAGTTAAGGATAAACAAAAAGAATATCGGCATAAAATACATCATGTATTTCATACCCGGCATTGCGCTGGTATCCTGTGTTTGCCCTTGCAAGCGGGTTTGCAAAATGGTTGTAACTGTCATTAGCAAAGTGAAAAGGCTAACATGGTCGCCATATCCAAACGGAACGGTAAAAGGCAAATTTAAAATCGAATCGTAGGTTGAGAGGTCTTTTGCCCAAAGAAAACTTTCCTGCCGAAGCTCAATTGAACCCGGGAAAAAGTAAAACATGGCGATAAGCACCGGAAACTGAAACAACATAGGCAAGCATCCGCCCATTGGGTTAACACCAACTTTTTTGTACAAAGCCATTGTTGCTTGTTGTTTCTCCATGGCTTTATCGGGCGATGTAAATTTTTTGTTGATTTCGTCAACCTCGGGTTTAAGCGCTCGCATTTTGGCTTGCGACACATACGATTTGTAGGTAAACGGGAAAACAATCAACCTGATCATAACCGTTAAGATCAGAATGATGATCCCAAAATTATTGATGTGCCTGCGCAGGAAGTTGAAAACAGGAATAATGAGGTACCTGTTAACTTCACGCACTACCGGAAAACCTAAATTGATCAGTTTTTCCAAATCGTTGCCATGTTCGCGTAAAGTTTGATAGTGGTTAGGACCAAAGTAGAAACTCATGTCGTAGTTATTGTTTCCCTTTGAATCGAAAGCCAAACCAATATCAGATTTAAAGCCTGCAACAAAATGGTTTTTGTCGTCGTATTTTTCTGATTCGACTATGGCATTGTTAAACGATGTTTCGGCCATTAAAACTGTCGAAAAGAAAAGCTGCTTGTAACCTATCCATTTAATTGGGGTATTTAATGTTTCTTTATCGCTTTTGTTCAAGTTTAGGTTGTCGATATCGGCTTCAAAAAACTGATAGTAAATTGAAGTGTAACGGTCTTCGCCAAATTTCGACGGACGTTCCTGACGTGGCACTTCCACATTAAAATTGAAGCTTAAATAACCTGTATTGGTATTAATAAGCTCATTCATGCCGTTCATTCTGATATCGTAACCCACAACATAGGAGTTATGTGAAATTGAGTACGCATAATCGATGTAACGTCCGTTACCCGCATCGAGGCGCAAAACAAGTTCGCTGCTTTCGCCTGGGTTTTCGTTATTGAACTTTATACGGCCTTCGCGCCCCTTAGGTACTTCGGGGCCACTAACCTCAACATGTTTTGTTCCGTTTAGTGGTTTAAAAAACAATTCGTCGGTTTTGATGTTGCGGTTTTGTGCAAAAAACGAAAGGTTGTGGGTCGATTTTTCGGGCTCGATAAGCAACAATGCAGTTGAATCGTGCCGTTTGTAGTTTTTTAACTCTACCGAATGAATTTTACCACCAACCGACGAAACAACAACTTTAAGCAAGTTATTTTCGATGGTGTAAAACTCTTCTTCGCCAACAGCCGAAACGCTAAAATCGCCGTAGAGGTTTTTCAATTGATTGTTTTCAACATCAACAACATCGGTTTGCTGAGGCAAGTTGGCTTCAACAACTTGTTCTTGTTCGCTTTTAAGCTCATTGGCTTCGATGGCCAGTTGTTGCTGAACCAATTCTATTGAATCGCGTTTTC
>JAFGAF010000030.1 GCA_016933815.1 Prolixibacteraceae bacterium | reverse complement strand
TCAATAGCCGGAAATTTACCTGCTGCTCCGGCATTAATGGGCAATGTTTGTGTATGGAAACCATCGAAAACTGCAATTTACTCAGCCGCTGTGATAATGGAAATATTTAAGGAAGCCGGGGTACCCGACGGGGTAATCAACCTTGTTTTTGCTCCGGGACCTGCTGCTGCCAAAGCGGTTCTTAATCATCGCGATTTTGCAGGCATACATTTCACCGGTTCAACGGCCGTATTCCAAAGTATATGGAAAACAGTTGGCGATAATATATACAAATACCGCTCTTACCCACGCATTGTAGGCGAAACCGGCGGTAAGGATTTTATTTTTGCTGACAATACCTGCGACACAACTGCCCTAGCAACAGCCTTCGTTAGAGGCGCTTTTGAATATCAAGGCCAGAAATGTTCGGCAGCTTCGCGTGTATATGTTCCGGCAAGCATTTGGGATGAATTCTGGACTAAAACCAAGGCACAACTTGACCAAATAAAAGTTGGCCCACCCGAAGATTTTACCAACTTTATGAATGCAGTTATCGACGAAGCATCTTTCGATAAGCTTAAAAGCTACATTGATCAGGCCAAAATTGATAAAGATGCTGAAATTATTTATGGTGGTAATTGCGATAAAACTGTTGGATATTTTATTCAGCCTACTGTTATTTTAGCTCATATTCACAATTATATAACCATGGAAGAAGAGCTTTTTGGCCCGGTAGTAACTGTTTTTAAATACGACGACGAAAAACTTGAAGAAACTCTCGACCTTCTCGATAATACTTCGATTTATGCTTTGACCGGAGCTGTTTTTTCGCAAAACCGCTACCACATCGAAAAAATTACCAAAAGGCTCGAAAATGCTGCCGGCAATTTTTACATTAACGATAAACCAACCGGGGCAGTTGTTGGCCAACAACCCTTTGGTGGTGCTCGTGGTTCAGGAACAAACGACAAAGCCGGATCGGTTTTTAACTTTCTGCGCTGGACATCAATACGAACAATTAAAGAAACCTTTGTACCGGCTCATCATTTTATGTATCCAAGTTTTTTACCCGATAACGATTAAGTAAACCAATATACACCAAATGCAGAAGGGTTGAACATATGTTTATTGTTCGACCCTTTTCATTTAATGTTCAAAGTTGTAAATCGGTTAACAAATCGACATATTGTTTTATCCCCGATTTAATTTCCGACAAATAAACATACTCGTTAGCAGTATGCGATCGTGCCGAATCGCCTGGGCCCATTTTAATTGACGGGTAATTCATTAACGACTGATCGCTTAATGTAGGTGACCCATAACATTCAATTCCCATTGACTGAGCTTTCAACACAAATGGATGATCCATATTGATACCCGATGAGTTCAATCTTGTTGAACGAGGAAAAACTTCACAGTTCAAAAGCGAACTTATTTCAGCAATAACTTCGTCATTATTATAGCATTCGTTGGTACGAACATCCATAACAAATTTACAGGTATCGGGTACTACATTGTGTTGAAAACCGGCTTCAATTTGGGTAACAGTCATTTTTACTGGGCCAAGTAAAGGTGATACTTTTTCGAATTGGTAATTTTTAACTTTTTCAATTTCGTTAAAGGCAAGATAGATGCTGTTTATACCTTCGTTTCGGGCTGCATGACCGGCTTTGCCCTTTACCACACAATCGATAACGATCAGCCCCTTTTCGGCAACGGCCAGTTTCATTTGTGTTGGCTCACCTACAATGGCAAAATCGACACGCATCAAGTGTTTGACCAACTGTGCCATACCATTGGGCCCTGAACTTTCTTCTTCGGCCGTAGCTGCAAAAATTAAGTTAAAAGGCAATCCTTCAATGTTATAGAAATATTTGAATACTGCGAGCAATGAAACCAATGGTGCTCCGGCATCGTTACTACCCAAACCAATTAGTTTTTCGCCTTCGAGGGTTGCACCAAACGGATCGTAAGTCCAACCCGAAACCGGTTTTACGGTATCGATATGCGAATTGAGCAAAATTACAGGCTTGCTATCGTCCCAATACTTGTTAAAACACCAAGTGTTATTTAAAAACGTTTTGTACGAAATGCCTGAATTATCGAAATGGTTGCGGATGTGTGCAGCAACATTGTTTTCTTGCCCCGACAAGGACGGCGTGCGTATAAGCTGCTTTAATAATTCGACACTGCTTTGATATAAGTCTTCAATTTGCATGTGTTCCTATTTTGAGCGCTAAAGATACAAATATTCGAACAGCATTAAACTGAAGCTGCTTTAGTTTTAATAATCATTTCACTTTACAGTTAGTTTTTCGTAATAAAAATACGTGGCCCCACTAATTTTTAAGGTGTAAATTCCCGGAAGAAAACCAGTCAAATCGATATGGTTATAATACGAAAGCACTTGCTTTTTCTGTAACAGCTGTCCGGCAGTACCATATATTTCAACATATTCATTTCCACTTAATTTTCCATTAAATTCGAAAATCACAAAATCACTTGCAGGGTTAGGATACAATGCATATCCAGTTATTCTACTTTGATTAATTGCTGTTTTGTTTGTGCATATAAAATTGAAATCGACAGTTGCCGGATGATAATAATAATCGCCTTGCTGAGTAATGGTTAACACTACATTACCAATTGATAAAACGTTAAGCGAACCGGCTGAAACCGAAACAACTTCGTTATTCGACGAAATTATATTACTAATTGACAATCCACTTGAAGCTTGAAAATCTGACCACGAAAAGGTTTGACCTACAAGCAAAGTATCACCTAAAGCTGTTGTAATTGATTGCTCTGCTTTATCGATAAACAATTGCCGGGTTACTTGCAGAGCTTCATACCAATTATCGTTACCGGGTTGAGTAGCGCTTATATCTACCACACCGGCAGATAAGAAGATTATACTGTCGGCACCTACCAATTGCGCTATTGTTGTATCTGACAAAGAATAAATAACAGGTAAACCTGAACCGGCAGTAGCATAAAGTTTAACTCCGAGCTCATCGAACGAAAACTCATCCAAAATTTCGAATTCAATAAATTGCTCACCTTTCTCGACAAATACATCAACAAAATGCTCAAAATCATGCCAGTTTTCATTGCCATTGTTAAAAATACGAACCCTTTCAAAGCCTGTTTTTAAAGTTGAAAAGCTTCCGTTTAATAATGACAACACATCACCTTTATATTCGTATTCGATTTTCAAACCTGAGTTCAATTCAAGCGGAATATCAAATAAATTGTTGCTGAACTTCACAACCAAGCTATCGGGCGCATTTTGCAATTGAAAACCTTTTTCGATTTGCAACACAATTAATGTGTCGAGCGGCAACCAGTTTTCGTTTCCTTCGTTTGTAATATTAATAAATGCAGTGCCTGCACCTTTAACAATTAAACTATCGTGTGTTGCCTCGAGTATATTGTCACTCAACGAAGTAAGCTCCGATAGCAATCCCGATTCGTTATTCAAACTAAAATGAACATTTCCATTACCATAAACAAGCTTGCTGCTCACTTCAAAGTTTACATGCTGCAAAGCTTTCGTTACTTCAATATCGATGCTAAGCGGATTTGCCGGCAAATAATTGTTGTTTCCGGCCTGCGAAATGGTTAAAGTAGCAGTGCCAATCCCATACACATTCAAAAAACCATTAACAAAGTCGGCTACCTGAGGGTTCGAGCTTTCAATGGTTGGTTGCAAACCCGAACTGACCGAAATATCCAAGGCAACAGGTTCTGAGTTTGAAAAGTAAAGCCTATCGATATTTGCCTCAATATGTTGAACGCCT
>JAFGAF010000319.1 GCA_016933815.1 Prolixibacteraceae bacterium | reverse complement strand
TCAACCTGAACGGTTTGGGCTTTATTTAGAACAATGCTCGGAACAATTTCATGAAAGTCTTCAATTTTTTGCTTATCTACCGAAATAATTTTATCGCCTGTTTTAAAACCAATTTCTTGAGCGGTTTCACTGGCTTCGATTCCATATTTAACATTGTCGTTGGGTAGGTATTCTTCACCCCAGGCATACAAAATTCCAATGTAAATAATTAATGCCAACAAAAAATTCATGAGTACCCCGCCAACCATAATCAATAAGCGTTGATATGCTTTTTTCGATCTGAACTCGTATGGTTGAGGGGGCTGTTTCATTTGTTCTTTATCCATCGACTCGTCTATCATTCCCGATATTTTAACATAGCCGCCAAGTGGTAACCACCCCATTCCGTATTCGGTTTCGCCTTTTTTAAATTTGAACAACGAAAAGCCGGGATTGAAGAAAAGGTAAAATTTTTCGACCCTGCATTTAAATATTTTGGCAAAAATGAAATGCCCAAATTCATGAATTACAATGAGTAGCGATAAGCTAAGTACGAATTGGGCAATTTTAACTAATATATCCATCAATTTATGTTTATGTGTATTTGTTATTTTATGTTTTTAATAATTTCTATAGCTATGTTACGTGCTTCAAAATCGGTTTCAATGTAATCGTCGATTGTTGGTTGAGCAATAAAAGCGATTTTTTGGGTACATTGTTCAATCACTTCCGAAATTTGAAGGAATTTTAACTTATTGTCTAAAAAGGCTTGTACTGCAATTTCGTTGGCTGCATTAATTGTACAGGCCATGTTGCCGCCTTTTCGCAAAGCATCGAAAGCAATAGCAAGGTTACTGAAGATTTTTGTGTCGGGTGCCGAAAAAGTGAGTTCGGGGTAGTCGGTAAAGCTGAAACGTTTAAAACTATTGTTTTGTCGCAAGGGGTAGCATAATGCATATTGAATGGGCAAACGCATGTCGGGAAGTCCCATTTGTGCTTTTATCGATCCGTCGGTAAATTGAACCATTGAGTGAATGATGCTTTGTGGATGAATTACCACATCGATTTGATCGGGACTTAGATCGAATAACCATTTGGCTTCAATTACTTCAAAACCTTTGTTCATAAGGGTTGCCGAATCGATGGTGATTTTTGCACCCATGTCCCAATTAGGGTGGGCAAGGGCTTGTTTGCTGGTAACATTTTCGAGCATTGATCGTGTGTGAGCTCTGAACGGGCCACCCGAACACGTGATTATTATTTTTTCTACCTGATTGTTGGTTTCGCCTGCCAAACACTGAAAAATAGCAGAATGTTCAGAATCGACAGGGTATATTTTTACATTGTATTCATTACACAAGCGAGTAATAATGTCGCCTGCAACAACCAATGTTTCTTTGTTGGCAAGGGCAATTTCTTTTTTGGCTTTTATTGCATTTATTACAGGTAACAAGCCCGAGTAGCCAACCATTGCAGCCAGCACCATGTCGATATTGTCATCTTGCACAACTTGTTGCAAGGCAAGGTTTCCGGCGTAAACCGATATGCCTTTAATGTCGAGGGCTTCGCTTACTATATCGTATTTTTCTTCGTTGGCAATAACTACAATTCGAGGTTTGTATTTAAGTGCTTGTTTAATAAGCAACTCGGCATTGTTGTTGGCTGTGAGTATTTCGACCGAGAACAGATCTGGGTTGGCGTCAACTACCTCTAATGCTTGTTTTCCAATCGACCCTGTTGAGCCTAAAATTGCCAGTCGTTTCATCTTTAGTTTGCTTTTAAAAATTGATGTAATTTTCGGGATTGAGTGGTATTCCGTTCTGCCAAAGCTCAAAATGTAAATGCGGGCCGGTTGAATATTCGCCTTCGTTGCCCATTATGGCTATTAAGTCGCCTGCTTTTACCCTGTCGCCGGTTTTTACAAATATTTCGGCATTGTGTTTATATATCGATATTAAATTGTAATCGTGCTGAATTTGAATTACATAACCTGTGGTAACCGACCATTCGGCAAATAGCACAGTTCCGGGTAATATTGCCGATATCGAAGCATCTTTTTCACCAACAATGTCGGTGCCGTAATGCCCAGGGGTTGAACCGAAGCGGTTTACTACCATACCTTTGGTTGGGGGAAAAAGGGTGATGCGCGACATTTCAATTTTTTCTTCTTCGTTGTTGAAATAAGAAAATTTATATTTTTCGGGACCAATTAGCGAGTCGAAAACAGTATCGCTTTCCATTGGTTCAACATCAATAATATCAATCTTTTCTTTAGAATTGTCGGTGTTTTTCACAATAGTGTTGCCCGATAAAATTGTTTGAATTTGTTTGAAATAGTTATCGCGTTTTTCAATTTCGATTTTTAGCGAATCGAGCATTAAAGAATTGTAAATCATTAATTCGCGAATTTGTTTTGATGGGTAGCCCGGTACAGTATATTTTAACGGGGTGTAGAAAAACAATAATACAACCAAGGCCATGCCAGCCACAAAAAGCAATGTAATTAACATCCACAACTTCAATTTCGATACCGATGCCGCATATACTTCAGTGAAATTTTGCGTATCGTGAACGGTGAGTCGATAACGTTTAGCTATTTTTTTGATGAAATTGCTGAATTTATTTGCCATTGTTAAAATTTGAAGCTACAAATTTAAAAATTCTTCAAACGTGGCATAGTAGATCGTTGTTTGATTTTTGCTCCTATTCAAATATTACAGACGAATTTTAGTAATATAATTTCTCAGAAGTTATTTATTTAGTATGATATTTATGTTTCTTTATATTGCTGATTATTAGAGTTGTTTTATGCATATCGAAAACAAATTTATTTATAATGAACTTAAAACGATTGTATTTGATAGAGTTATATCGAATTAAATTCTAAAAATATATACATAGAAATACTATATTACAAATAAATTTATATATTGCAATAGCATTTGTATTATGAAGTGTTTGTTTTATATTCCTCATTTTTAATGATTTATAAAATTGATTATGTATGTTATTTCAAATGCATTTTAATTGATAGCCACCTTGACCAAAAAAACAAATTGAGCCTGATTGTTTGTATCAGGTAAAGGCATAAATTGAATTTATAACATTTTTAACCTTATGACTAAAGAAAACCTAAAGGCTGGTTTTATTTCATTATCAGCCTATTTGCCAGCAAAAAAGCTTTCGTCGGCTTTCACAGCAAAGCTGATCCGCTTTTTGCAAACACATACCTTGCTACCCGATGAGTATGTGAGTTATATTAGAGAAAACCAACAATTGCCTGGAAGTGTCGAAACAAATGATGACGGATGGCGAAATAAACCTTGGTTTGAAGCTTGGGTGAACAGTCTTTCTGAAAAAAAACAAAAAGATCCTTTTCAAGGGGCGGTTGAAAGAAGGCGTGTGCCTCTCGATCCAGATTCAGTCAGGAATTCAGTTTATCCACATCCCATGTTGCCTTCCGATGCCGAGACCCTTGCATGCGCCATGGCAATTTGTTCGGCTAATGTAAATCCCGACGAAATAGATTTGGTGATTTCGCATTCCCAGGTTCCCGATCATCCGCTTCCCGAGAATGCTTCACTCATTCAGCACAAATTAATGTTGAAAAATGCTGGTGCTTATGGTGTCGATACCTGTTGTTCTTCGTTTGTAACCATGACCGAAGTGGCAGCTTCGTTGGTGCAATCGGGTGCAAAAAAGAAAATTTTAGTAGTATCGAGTTTCATCGATTCGCATGTGCTCGACCGATCGACACATTTTAGTGTCGACACCGGAGATGCAGCAGTAGCTGCCATTGTTACACATACTCCCGATGGAAGGGGATACCTTGCTTCGCACTCGCTGAGCCATGGTAGCCGCCACGATGGAATTATTTACCAACGCCGTTCGCCTTTGCTTTTGAAGCGTTTAGATTCGGGC
>JAFGAF010000318.1 GCA_016933815.1 Prolixibacteraceae bacterium | reverse complement strand
GTTTTTGCTCTAAGTATATACTATATTGTGAGTCAGAAAAAATTATCCGAAATGAAATCGGATTTTATCAACAACATGACCCACGAGTTTAAAACACCACTGGCTACTATTTCGGTAGCTACCGATGCTATTGTGAACGATAAAGTAATTTCGCATCCCGACCAGGTTAAACACTTTGCTTCAGTAATAAAAAACGAAAACCAACGAATGAACCGGCAGGTCGAAACTATTTTGCAAATGGCGCGCCTCGATCGGAAAGATTTTGATTTTAAGTTTGCACAAGTCGATATCCATCAAGTGCTCGAAAAGGCCATTGAAAGTCTTTTGCTGCAAATCGAAAGCAGGGGAGGTAGCATCACGTTCTCGAAGGGAGCATTCAATACAGCACTTACTGCCGATGCGCAACACCTGCAAAACTTGTTTCGCAACCTTATCGACAATGCTAACAAGTATTCGCCCGAAGCACCAACAATTAGTTTGACAACACGAAACGATTCGGGTGGAGTGTGGGTAACTGTTGCCGATAAAGGGATTGGTATGAGCAAACAGGTTCAGCAACGTGTTTTTGAACGTTTTTTCAGAGAAAGCTCAGGCAACATTCATAATGTGAAAGGTTTTGGATTGGGTTTAAGTTATGTAAAGGCTATTGTTGATGCTCACAAAGGTCAAATAATAGTGCAAAGCGAACCCGGAAAGGGCAGTGCTTTTGAAGTTTTTATTCCTTTTAATTTTTAACACTCGAACAATATGAACAACTCGATATTTTTTGTTGAAGACGACTTGAGTTTTGGATCGGTAATGAAATCGTATCTCGAAATTAATGGTTACGAGGTAGTTTGGATGGACGATGGCAAACATGCAGTTGAGCGTTTTGGTAACGGATTGTTCAACCTGGCAATTTTGGATGTAATGTTGCCCAATGTTGATGGTTTTTCGATTGGGAAAAGCATCCGCCAAATAAATCCCGACATACCTCTTATTTACTTAACAGCCAAAGCACTGAAAGAAGATATTCTTCGAGGATACGACATTGGAGCCGACGATTACATTACAAAACCATTCGACTCGGAAGTTTTGCTTCGTAAAATCGAAGCTGTTTTAAAACGAAGTGAAAAGAACATTCAGAAAAAAGATCACGAGACCTATGTTGTAGGCAATTATACTTTCGATTATAAACATCGGCTTTTGTTAAATGATGGCAAAAAAGAAAGGCTTTCGCCAAAGGAAGCCGGTTTGCTGCGTTTGCTGTGTCTTAATACCAATGAACTTTTACCACGCGAGCAGGCATTAAAAGCATTGTGGGGCGACGACGATTACTTTACTGCCCGTAGCATGGATGTTTATATTACCAAATTGCGCAAGTATTTAGCTGCCGATAAGAATATCGAAATCAAAAACATACACAGCAGTGGCTTTATTCTCGAAATTCGCGATTAGCTTGTGTGTTTTTAGCGCAATTCGAAAATTAGCTTTCAGTTCCTTGGGGTAACGAAAAATAAAACGAAGTGCCCAGCTTTTCTTTTGATGTAAACCAAATTTTTCCGCCCATAGTTGTAATTATTGCTTTGCATATCGATAAGCCGAGTCCAATGCCATGGGTTGTTGGTCCCTTGGGGCGATTAATCTTGGTAAAACGGTCGAAAATTTTTTGTTGTTCAGCATCGGGTATTCCCAAACCATTATCGCATACACAAAAAGTAATTGTTTTGTTTTTAATACCTGCCTTGATGCTGATTTTTCCCTCGGGTGTGAATTTTATTGCATTTGAAATGAGATTGATCAGTACCTGAAGTAAGCGCGAGGTGTCGGTTTTGATTTGTGTTTCAAGTATTTCGCCTTCGGGATATGTTATTTTGCTTTTTGCTCTGTTTTTCCAATAAGGTAATGTGTCAATTACAGGAATAAGTTTTTCAAAAATGTGTTTTAACGTGGTGGTTTCATAGCTGATTCTGATTTTTCCCGACTCAATTATCGAAATGTCAACTATGTCGTTGATCAAGTTCTGTAAGTATTGGGCATTGATGAAAATTTGATGGGTGTATTTTTTTAAATGCTGATCGATATTTTCACTATCAAGAATTTCTGAAAAGCCCATAATAGCGTTCATGGGTGTTCTTATATCGTGCGAAAGATTTGCTAAAAAGGCCGATTTTAACCTGTCCGATTCCTGCGCTTTAAGCTTTTCAATTTTTAAGTTGTGGTTGTATATCAGTAATTCTTCTTTCAGGCCTTGCTCTGCTTTGATCGACTCCTCGAGTGCCTTAAGCAGTAATGCCAATGGTATCGATGTAATTGAATTAACAACAACAATATTGGAACTCACAGCTATCCAGGTTATCACCGTATAACTTTCTGAAAAAACCGATGAGGCTAATTCAAGATGAATAATTAATGCAAAAAGCAAAATAATTACAACATTAATTACGATTGTAAGAATTGAAGCCCAAAGGCCAAGCAGCAGGGCTGCAATTAGCGAAGCGCTTGCAAGCCATATTAAACCGGGGCCAACGGGGCCGAGTGTAAACAGCAAGGTTATGCTTAACAAATAAACCAACGAAATGGCAAAAACAACTTTGTGCTTTAATTTAATTCTTTTACGGATTACTATTATTGAAATAAATGAAAGGTAAACAAAAATATCGACAACAGTGATGATTGTGCTTTGTGTTGTTATTGAGGCAATTATGTTTGGAATCATTGCGATTGTGCCAAAAATAACGACAACAAACATTAAGCCGTTAAATATTTTTTCGCGCCAAAATTGTAAACCTTGGTTTCGGGTAAATTCGTAGTTCTTTAGTAAAAAAGAAAACTTGTTATCAATAATATTTATAATTCTATTTATTGGCATTGGAAGAAATTTATCGTCATGAATTTACGAAAAAGAATTCAATTCATTTCTTTTTCCCAAAATTCGTTTCGATTTTTAAGAAGGGTATCAACACAAAGCCCGGAATGGTACAAATCATGATCCAAATAAAAAAGTTTACGTAGTTAAGCTGTTCTTGAATCCAGCCGCTCAGCATGCCGGGAACCATCATGCCCAAGGCCATTAGACCGGTAGCAATGGCGTAGTGAGATGTGCGGTTCTCGCCTTGTACAAAATAAATAAGGTAAAGTGTGAACGCGGTAAAGCCAAATCCGTAGCCAAATTGTTCAATAGCAATTAGTGTTTGAACAAGTACGATGCTGCTTGGTTGAAAAAAAGCCATGTATAAATATGCTAAATTGGGCAGGTTTAATGCAAATGCCATTGGCCACATCCAATATTTAAGTCCTTTTCGCGAAACGGCAATTCCACCTAAAATTCCACCCATAACCAACCCTATTACACCAATTGTGCCGTAAGCCCAGCCTACTTGTTCGTTGTTAAGTCCCAAGCCGCCAACTTCGGTAGTGTCGAGCAGAAATGGGGCAGCCATTTTGCTTAATTGAGCTTCGGCCAGACGATAAAACAGCACAAAGAGTAAGAATACAAAAATGTTTTTGTGCTTAAAAAAAGATACAAATGTTTTAAAGTATTCAACTATTGCATCTTTAGCTTTGCCGATTTTTCGGTCAGGGTCGGAAAGAGGGCGTGGCATAATCCATTTGTGGTAAGCACCAATTCCAAAATATACCGCACCTGTAATTATCAAAACAATCATCCATGCATGTTGTATGTTTTTGCCGTTTTTAATTAGTATTCCCGAAAGGTAAACCAATCCGCCTTGTCCGGCTATTGAGGCAATGCGCCAAAAAGTATTGCGTATGCCCACAAAAAACGACTGTTCCCCTTCGCTTAAACCAAGCATGTAAAACCCGTCGGCAGCAATATCGTGTGTTGCCGAGCTGAAAGCTATAAGCCAAAAGCCAATTATGCTCCATTTTATAAAATTGTGGGTAGGCAACGAAAGCCCTACCATTGCAAGCAGAATGCCCATAAACAATTGTGTGACAATTATCCAATGGCGTTTGCTTTTAAAATGATCGACAAAAGGGCTCCAAAAGGGTTTGATCACCCATGGCAGATAAAACCATCCGGTGTAAAACGCAATTTGGGAGTTGCTAAGGCCGAGGTTTTTATAAATAACTGTTGATACAATTATTACAACAATATAAGGCAAGCCCTGTGCAAAATACAAGCTGGGTACCCAAGTCCAAGCATTTAACCTTTTTGTGTCCATTTTATGGTAGTTTAAAAAAAAGACCATCGGCAAATAATATCGATGGTCTTCAATGTGTGAATGAAATTTTTTAATGTTAGTTCAAACTTTCTTCATTTCCGATTTGAAAAAATGAAATGGTTTTTTTCAGCTTGTCGGCCAATTCTGAAAGGTTTTGCGACGAGTTGGCCATGTTTTCGGAGCTGTAAGCATTTTGCTGTGCAATGTTGTTGAGCTGCTGTATGGCATTGTTTATTTGATTAATACCGGCTTCTTGTTCGCTACTTGCCAATTTTATACCCTGAATAAGCTGTGCTGTTTTTTCAATTTCAGGTACAATGTTTTTTAGCTTAACGCCGGCTTCGTCGGATGCAACAACTGTTTCGCGCGAAACTTTGTTGATGATTTCGGCAGCTTCTTTACTGCTGTCGGCCAATCGCTTAACTTCGGCAGCTACAACAGCAAAGCCACGTCCGTGGTCGCCTGCACGGGCAGCTTCAACAGCAGCATTTAGTGCAAGTATGTTGGTTTGGAAAGCCAAATCGCCAATAAAACCTATGCGTTCAATAATAGCGTTAAGCGATTGTGAAGCCATTTCGGTGGCCTTGTTGCCATCGCGTATGCCGGCAACCGATGCCATTGCAATTTCTTCGGTAGTACTTGCATTTTCGGCATTTTGTAAAAAGTTGGCATGTAACTCTTCAATCGAACTCGAAATTTCTTCGGTAGTAGCAGCTTGGTCGGTGGCTGCTTCGCTAAGTTCGGTAGCATTGCGGTTCATTTCGTTGCTGGCATTCAATATGTTTTCAAAGCCGGCTGTAATGTCTTCTACAATGAATTTAAGTTGATTGTTCATTCTATTCAAGGCTGTCATAAGTTCGCCAATTTCATCCTTGCGCGAAACTTCGCGTTGGCGGTGTAGAATACCGTTCGAAATGTTTTGTGCAATTTTTAAACCTTGTTTAATCGATCGGGTGATTGAAGTTGAAATGGCATAACCTAATCCAATACCAATAATGAGGATGATGATCATGATAAAGGTGAGCGAAAGTTTCGAATCGGTGATAATGCCGTTGGTTTTTTCGGTCATTTCGGTAATTTGGTCAACACCAACGTCGGCAAGCGCCATCACATCAACCTTCATCAGGTCCTCAGTTTCGTTTCTTTTGAGTTCAATAATACGTGCTTGCTTGTACCCCTCGATAAGTTCGGTGGCTGAATTCACTGCTGCCCTGGCACGGGTAAAGTTTGTGCCCGAAAGGCTTCCAAGGTCTCTTTTTGCCCGGTTGATATAATTTGTGGCGTTATCGATATCATGTGGTTTACGATTGCTAATGGCAATATAAATGTGCAAACCGGCAGTATTTAAATTATTAAGTACAGCAGTTCCTTGAGCGCTGCTTTGAATTGCTTTAATGTTTTGTTCAAATTCTGTAAGCAGCTCATCGTTTTTAACTACCAGCTCGCGATATTGGCTGTTGAGTCCTTTGAAAACGTTGAGTGATTGTTCAATGCTACGTAGTTTCTCGCCGCTTAATGTCGATTTTTCTGAGTTTTCGGCCAGCGAAATGAGTGTTGATAACGAATGTTCAAATTTTGTGATTGATTCATTTGCCCTGTTCAAGTAGTAAATGTCGCGCAAATGGTCGTATGCCTGAAGGTTGATCAATACTTCGCGCCAATCTTTGTCGGCCCTTACCGATTCGTTTACCGATGGTAGCGACTCGGTTGACAAGTGATTGGTTTCTACCTGTATTTTACTCATATTAATAATGGCAATACTGCCAATTATTGCTGCCAATAAAATCAGAACACCAAAGCCGGTTCCAATTTTTGCACCAATTTTTAGGTCTTGCCATTTAGCAAAACCAAGCAAACCTCTTGATCTTTTGTTGCTTTCCCTTTTTCCCATTGTAGTATTTTTTCAGTTAGCTTATCTGTAAATAGGTTGAATATCTTAAAGTTGTAATGTATAAACAAACAAATAGATAATCATTTTTACGAAAGTAAAAAAAAATATCAAATCAGCTTTAAAAATACTTTTTATTTGTTATTTGTAACATATTTTATTGTGATTTTTATCGATAATTCATTATAAGGTTTATTTTTGTGGTAATAACTAATGCTGACTAATTATACAACAATGACAAACTTAATAAAGTATCTTTTTGTTGCAATTGTTCTGGTTGCAATAAGTTCATGTTCAAAACAAAGTGGAATAACCATTGGTTTTTTAATGCCCGATGGCGAGGGTTCTCGATGGCCAATTGATCAAAGCTATGTCGAAAAAGCAGCTGCCGATAAAGGAGCAAAGGTTTTGTCGAAATTTGTGTTGAACGACGAAAATTTGCAGCAAAAGCAAGCCATTGAATTGCTCGAAATGGGTATCGATGTGCTCATCATTGTTTCGGTTAACGCCAACACTGCTGCAGCGATGGTTCGCGAAGCTCAAAAGTACAACGTTCCGGTTATTGGTTACGACCGATTGATTAAAAACTCCGATCTCGATTATTTTGTTTCGTTCGAAGGGGCTCAAATAGGTAACTTAATGGTTGAGCATGCGCTTAAGGTTGTACCTAAAGGCAACTATGTTTTGCTTTATGGCGATGCCGGCGATAACAACGCAATTTATATTAAGGACGCTCAGGAAGCCATGTTGCAGCCTTATGTCGACAAGGGAGATATTAATATTGTTTACAAGGGATTTGTTGATAACTGGAGGGCCGACAATGCTTACCATATGATGTCGAGGGTTTTGTCGTTTACCGATCAGCAAATCGATGCAGTAATAACTGGCTACGACGGGCTTGCCATGGGCGCATTAAAAGCTTTAAAAGAACATCCCGAACAAAAAGTTAAGGTATTGACCGGTCAAGATGCTGAATTAGATGCTATTAAAGCCTTGATTACAGACGAAATGTCGCTTACTGTTTACAAGTCGATTAGAGAAATTGCTACTGCTTCGGTCGATTTGGCGGTTAAATTGGCATCGGGTCAACGTATCGACAATGTGAATTCAACAGTTAATAACGGGCGTAAAGATGTACCAGCATTGCTGTTGCAACCAGTAGCCGTTCAAAAAGAAAACATTAGGGCTACTGTTATTGCTGACGAATATTATTCCGAAGAAGAAGTTTACGGTAGCTTAGAATAGTTTTTATCAAAATATTTTGTTTGAGGGGTTAAGTTTTCAATGCTTTACCCCTTTTTTTTCGCTTTTTTTTTACTATTCATGATAAGGGATTATCTTTGCGCCTTCACTTAAAATTTAGATAGTACGATGCAGGAAAAAATTCTGATCCTCGATTTTGGTTCACAATATACCCAGCTTATTGGCCGCAGGGTGCGCGAACTCAACGTTTATTGCGAAATTCATCCGTTTAACCACTTCCCCGAAATCGACGAGTCGGTTAAAGGTGTAATTCTGTCGGGTAGCCCATATTCGGTTCGCGATGAAAACGGGCCACGTATCAACCTGGATGGAATTAAGGGAAAATTACCTCTTTTGGGTGTTTGTTACGGTGCGCAGTACATGGCTCATTTCTTTGGTGGAAGAGTAGCTGCATCGAATAGCAGGGAATATGGTCGTGCCAATTTAAAGTACATCAACCACCAAAACGAATTGTTTACCGGTATTCAAAATGGTTCGCAGGTTTGGATGTCGCATGGCGATACCATTGAAACATTGCCTGCCAACTATCAAATAATTGCCAGCACCGAGGACGTTGAAAATGCTGCATATAAAATTGAGGGTGAGCCTACTTATGCCATTCAGTTTCACCCCGAAGTTTACCATACAACCGAAGGCAAACAGTTGCTTTACAATTATGTGGTAAATATTTGCAAATGTGAGCAAAATTGGACACCAGCTTCGTTCATCGAATCAACTGTTAAAGCTTTGCAAGATCAACTGGGCAACGATAAAGTGGTGCTCGGCTTATCGGGCGGTGTCGATTCAACCGTAGCCGGTGTTTTATTGAATCAGGCTATTGGGAAAAACCTTACCTGTATTTTTGTCGATAATGGTTTGTTGCGAAAAGATGAGTTCGAGAACGTTCTTGAGCAATACAAAGGCATGGGTTTGAACGTAATTGGTGTCGATGCCAAACAAAAGTTTTGGGACGATCTGAAAGGCATCACCGAACCTGAACAAAAACGTAAAATTATTGGTCGCGACTTTATCGAAGTATTCGATGTTGAAGCGCATAAAATACAAAATGTGAAATGGTTGGCTCAAGGAACCATTTACCCCGATGTTATTGAGTCGGTGTCGGTTAACGGCCCATCGGCAACAATTAAATCGCATCACAATGTAGGCGGTTTGCCTGCTAAAATGAAACTCAAAGTTGTTGAACCTTTAAAAGCCCTCTTCAAGGACGAAGTGCGTAGGGTTGGCAACGAATTGGGAATCAGTCCCAAGCTTATTGGTCGTCATCCTTTTCCGGGGCCGGGTTTAGGCATCAGGATATTGAGCGATATAACTCCCGAAAAAGTGCGCATTCTTCAGGAAGCCGATGCAATTTTTATTAATGAATTGCACAAGTGGAACCTGTACGACGAAGTTTGGCAAGCCGGTGTTATGCTGCTCCCTGTTCAATCGGTGGGCGTTATGGGCGACGAACGTACTTACGAAAATGTAGTAGCTTTGCGTGCTGTAGCATCAACCGACGGTATGACAGCCGACTGGGTGCATTTGCCTTACGACTTTTTGGCAAAAGTATCCAACGAAATCATCAATAAAGTGAGAGGCATTAACCGCGTTGTTTACGACATCAGCTCTAAACCACCTGCAACCATCGAGTGGGAATAATTCTACAACGCTTTTAGTAAAAAGGCAATAAATACACCCAGGTAGTTTCCAATGGCGTAACCTATTACACCAATGGTGATGCCCATTACAATAATGTTTTTATTGCGTAAAGCTCCGGCAACTACAGGAACAAATGGCGGCGAAGTTGATAAAGCTGTAATGGTAATTATGGTGGTATCGGTATCGATCTTGAATATGTACGATAGTATTACATGTATGATCATTGAACCGAAAACGGCAATCAAAACATACAAGAACAGGTTGATGAACTCGATTTGAAAAATGGTATGCAAATTGGCCATTGATGCTACAGTTACGCAAAAAACCAAAATAAAGTACATTCCCAGTTCAAACGTCTTTTCAATTTTATTGATCGATGGGATCATGCTAATTGCTAAACCTAAGGTGGTTATGGTGAGAATTACGGTTACCATTTGAAACTCCGATGGTACAACAAAGCTCAATCCTCCGCCAATTGCAAATATCAAAACAGCAATTCCAAAGGCTTTTAAAAGTGGCAGTAGGGTTTTCTTTTTAAGCAAATCGAGAAGGTTGTTGGGAGCTTCGCTCTCTTTAATAATTTCAATTGTGCTTTTGTGTTCGCCTTTTCCGTTAAAATGCGGCAGTATTTTATTGAATAGCTTTTGTGCAACCGATATGAAGAAAAAAAGCAATACAACTCCGGCAATCAGGTCGTAAGTATGGGTTAAGATGAATAAATTGGGTTGTACTTCCAATGCAGTGGCCAATGCAGCTAAGTTGGGCGTTCCGCCGGTGTACAAGCCTACCATCATGCCCGAAATTTTCCACGATTCGGGTATTGAGTCGTGAAACAGGAAATGACCAACGGCAACACTTATCAGTAACGAAAATACTGCAATAATAAACGAGAGTATCCCGCTTTTTAAGGTTTTGAGCGAATTGCGCAAATCGAGCGAGAAAAGCAATAATGGAATTGATATTGGAATCACAATGGTCATAACCAGATCTTGAACCGATCGTATTTGGTTTAAAAAAACATCCGAATTGCTAATTATCCCCTCTTTCAGATATTGTAGTGCTTCGGAATGCTGAAGGGCTGTTTTACTGCCCAAAATTTCGTGAAAAGCATCGCTTGCCTGTGGGAAAATCCCAATATTACCGGCTAAAATCCCAATAATATATGCAACTACCACTGCCCCGATTTTTTTCATCGTTTTTGATACGTGGCAAACGTAAAGTATCAATAATGGAGTTGCAAAATAGAATAAAAAGAGTAAAATTTTTGTCATTGTTCCGCTTATTACATTGCAAACAAAAATAACAAATGGAACGAATAATGCCAGCTGTTTTTTTAAGGAACTGGTTTGATCTTGAATATTCGTTTTTTTTTAGCTGGCAGGCAGCTTTAAGGTGTCGGGTTTTTTATTTGCATTTTTGGTTTAAGTGTAAATGCAATAATTAATAAAATACCTGCACACAATGCCATTATGCTCATTAATACATTGTCTTTTTTCGAAAGCATGAAAAGAGCATTTTCCGATAGCTCAAAATGATAGGTTATTGCATAAAGCACAATGAGGTTATTGATTGAATGAATTATAATTGCCAAAGGTAAAGAGCGCGTTCTGATCATGACCCAGCCAAGCAATAAACCCAGAAAAAAAGTGTAGGTCATTTGCCAAGGGTTCAGGTGAAACAACGAAAAAAGTAAGCCTGAAAGAAAAATGGCATACCACGGTTTGTAATTGCGCATCAGTCCGTGCATAATTATTCCCCTGAAAATAAGTTCCTCAATAACAGGTGCTAAAACAGCTACTTTTAACACGCTGCCCCAAAATCCGAAGCGGTTGTTGATTACTCTTTCAAACAATTCCCAAAACCACGGTGGGGCAGGCAATATTTTATCAATTTCGGTATTGAGTAAGCCAACTAAATATTGTAAAGCAGGTAAAATAAATAAAATACCAATAATTAGTATAGGGTTAAAACCTTTTATTGCAAATGTTTGCCTTATAGTATTGTGTGTTTTCCGGTAACCAAAAACCAAAATAAAGGCAGTTATGGCAAAAGTCGAAATTGATCCAATCCATCCATTTGACAGCCAGTTGGTGTCGTGGTGATAATCGTACAAAGCCAGTGGGAAATCAACCAGCGACTGCAGAAAAACATACAACACAAGTAAATGGATTGCTTCAAGGGTAGTAGGATAATATTTTCTGCCGGTGTTGTCCATTTCTTATTTATATTGATAATTTATTTTGACCTGTAAAAATAGTTTATTCTTGTTACTAATAAATGTTAAAAATAAACATATTAATGGCACATATGTTTTAAGGTTTTTTGATTTTATTATCCTTATTTTTGTGCCAATTGCCTGTTTAGTAAAGTTTTGAGCAATTGGATAAATGAAAAAGCTTTTTGGGCGTAATTTTCTAAAAATAAATGTGCTAATTATTTGTTTCTTCAATTTAAAAGTGTTTATTTTGCGCTCTGTTTGAAAAAAGTGTTCGGAGTAAATATTTAAAGACATGTCACAAATTTGTCAAATAACCGGAAAAAAGGTAATGGTGGGAAACAATGTTTCACACTCAAAACGCAGGACTAAGCGCAAGTTTTATCCCAACTTGTTCAAGAAAAAATTCTATTTTCCTGATGAGGATCGTTGGATAACTTTGAAAGTCTCAAATGCAGGTATCCGTACCATCAATAAAATTGGTTTGGCTGCAGCGTTAAAAACTGCCAAAGAAAAAGGTTTAGTTGCTAACATCTAATAAAAGAAAGAACGATGGCTAAGAAAGCAAAAGGAAATAGGATTCAGGTAATTCTCGAGTGCACCGAGCACAAAGAGAGCGGTATGCCTGGCACTTCACGCTATATTACCAAAAAGAACCGTAAGAATACACCCGATCGGTTGGAGTTGAAAAAATTCAACCCAATTTTGAAAAAGGTTACTGTTCATAAAGAAATTAAATAATAAGTTATGGCAAAGAAAGCAGTTGCATCGCTCCAAAAAGGAGCCGGAAAAGGTCACGCTAAAGTGATTAAAATGGTTAAATCGGAAAAAACCGGTGCATATACTTTCGAAGAAAGTGTAGTGCCAAACGAATTAGTGCAAGAATACTTTAAAAAGTAATTTTTGTAGTTCAAAAATATATAGAGCTTTTACCCACAGGTGAAAGCTTTTTTTGTATTAATATACTTTTGTTATTATGGGCATTTTCGGAAGCTTTACATCAAAAAAGAAAAAAAGCCTCGACGAAGGCTTGAGCAAAACTAAAGAAAGTTTCTTTAGCAAGCTGTCACGTGCTGTTGTTGGTAAATCGAAAGTCGATGACGAAGTGCTCGACAAACTCGAAGAGGTGCTGATTACTTCCGATGTGGGGGTTGATACTACCATCAAAATTATTGAACGAATAGAGCAACGTGTAGCTCGCGATAAATTCATGGGAACCGACGAGCTCAATAATATTCTTAAAGAAGAAATTGCTGAATTGCTCGAAGAGAACAACAGCAACGATGTTTCTGACTTCGACTTGCCACAAAACGGAAATCCCTATGTAATTATGGTGGTTGGTGTAAATGGCGTTGGCAAAACAACTACCATTGGAAAGTTGGCCTATCAGTTTAAACAAGCAGGTAAAAAAGTGCTCATTGGTGCTGCCGACACTTTTAGGGCTGCAGCCATCGATCAGCTCGAAGTGTGGGCCCAACGGGTCGATGTGCCGCTGGTAAAACAAACCATGGGTTCCGATCCGGCAAGTGTTGCCTACGATACTGTTGCTTCGGCTAAAGCTAATGGCTACGATGTTTGTATTATCGATACTGCCGGCAGGCTTCATAATAAGGTGAACCTAATGAATGAGCTTACTAAAATTAAGCGCGTTATGCAAAAGGTTATACCCGATGCTCCTAACGAAGTATTGCTTATTCTTGATGGATCGACAGGCCAAAATGCATTCGAACAGGCAAAACAATTTACAAAAGCTACCGAAGTTACTGCTCTTGCATTAACCAAACTCGACGGAACAGCTAAAGGCGGCGTGGTGCTTGGAATTTCCGACCAGTTTAAAATTCCGGTCAAATACATTGGTATTGGCGAAAAAATGGAAGATCTTCAGATTTTTAACCGAAAAGAATTTGTCGAGTCGTTTTTTAATAAGTAGT
>JAFGAF010000317.1 GCA_016933815.1 Prolixibacteraceae bacterium | reverse complement strand
TATTCGTATGGCCGTTATCCAAACGGGTCCGGCCAATGGACTTATTATCATTCTTCAACTACTCCGGCTGCATCGAACAGTAGTAACAAAACGGTTCACCCACCGGCACCTCCTGTTTTTTCGCACAGTTCGGGGTTTTATTCGGCTCCTTTCAGTTTAGTATTAACGCATCCCGACAAAAATGCACGCATTATATATTCTATCGATGGTTCAATGCCATCGCCCGAAAATTTGGATGGGGTAAACTACAAATATAAAAACAGCTACCCCGAGTATCCGGGGCAGGAGTATGGTCAGTTGCTTGAAAATACTTACGCTTCAATTATTTATGATTCTGAGCTTTACATTTCCGATCGGAGTTCAGCACCCAATAAGTTGGCCAACATATCATCGACCTGGCATTACAACCCCGATTACTTGCCCGATGCCCCTGTTCGGAAAGCAACTGTGGTGAGGGCAATGGCAGTGGTTGATGGGGTAGCAAGTTCGGTAACAACCGAAACTTATTTTGTGTCAGACGATTCGGCCTTTTCGAGTCATCTGCCAATTGTGTCCATCAGTTTAAACGAAGATGCTTTATTCGATTATTACGATGGCATTTATGTTGCGGGCGAGGATTTTGATAATTGGCGAAAGAAAAATCCAACCGAAGTTACCAACGGTCACCGGTCGGCAAATTACCGACGAACAGGATCTTCAACCGAGAAAAATGCGGTGTTTCAGTATTTTGTTAACGAAGAGAAGGTTGTCGATCAGAATATTGGGCTGCGCTTGCATGGCTCGTTTTCAAAATCGTTCCAGAATAAAACATTCAGGTTGTATGCCCGCTCCGAGTACGATACGCTTAATTCGTTTGATTATCCGTTTTTTGGTCCTGATAATTCATCGGAGTTTAAGCGTCTGATTCTTCGTAATTCGGGCAACGATGCAGGCAATGTTTGGATAGGTGGCGCTTTGGTGCATACCATTTCGCCCGCAGTTTATTTTCGCGATGCCTTTATTCATAAAATGGTTGAACACTTGCACTTCGATACGCAGGATTATTTACCTGTTATAACTTATGTGAATGGTGAATACTGGGGAATACTCAACATGCGCGAACGTTACGACGAGCATTATCTCGAACGGAAATATGGAATATTGGACTCTGAACTCGATTTGCTCGAAGGCAACGCATCGGTAAAAATAGGCAGCAATTCACACTATAAAATGATGTACAATTTTGTTTCGGCCAACAACATGTCGAACAATGATCGTTACAATTACGTGAAAACTTTAATTGATACTGAAAATTTTATCGATTATCAAATTTCGCAGATTTATGCCCGAAATACTGATTGGCCGGGTAACAATATCGATTATTTCAGAAAGCGAACAAGCAGTTATGAACCCGATGCGCCTTACGGGCAGGATGGTCGTTGGCGCTGGCTGATGTTCGATACCGATCATGGTTTTGGCTGGAGCGGCGATAACAGTTTTACACATAATTCGTTACAAAATGCAAGCAAAGACGGAAGCTCGTCAACTTTAATTCTAAATAACCTGCTCGATAACGAAAGTTTCAGGTTCGATTTTATTAACCGTTATGCCGATTTGTTGAATACTGCTTTTTTGCCCGAAAGGCTTATTGCTTTAATTGACAGCATGGCTGCACATATTGCCAATGAAATTCCAAAGCACCGCGAACGGTGGAATACCCTGCCCGATTGGGAAGAAAATGTGGAGCACATGCGTGAATTTGCCAACCAAAGGCCTGCCTACGCTCGATTGCACCTGCGCGAGAAATTTGACTTGCCGCGTAGTGTCAACGTTGTTTTAGATGTGTCGGACTTCGAGCACGGCTACGTTCATATCAATACCATTGATGTAAATGAGCTTACACCGGGTGTAAGTGCAAAGCCTTATCCCTGGACAGGTGAATATTTTCAGAATGTGCCCATTACAATTACAGCTGTGCCCAAGCCGGGTTATAAATTTTGCAATTGGTCGGGCGCCAACAACGGAAGCAATCCTGTAATTGTGCTTAATCCAAACAATAATATCAGTTTGAAGGCCGATTTTGAACCTTTACAAGATGTTGATTATGAATTGATTTATTTTTGGCTTTTCGATAACCGAATTGTTAATGATTATCCTTTGCTGAAAATTAATTCAAGCTATTCGGCCAGTAATTCCATTGCTGGTTTGGCCTTTTCATCGTCGTACGGGAAAGCTTATCCTTTCCACCCCAACCATCCAGCTTGGCGTAAGGGTTCGTTGGAGCGGCAAAATGCCCCCACACCGCTGAATTATTACCCCGAAGCATATTATGGGGCAGATTACGAGATGATTGACATGAAAGGATTACAGGTGAAAGGGCCATTCACAGGTAATGGATTTGAAAACAGTTTGGTACTTACTTTGCCAACTTCAGGTTACGAAAACATCGTTCTGAGTTTTGCTGCAAAGATGCAGGGAACAAGCAAAAAGCTCAAAGTCGATTATTACAACAATACTAAACAGCAGTGGGAAAGCAGTAATTTATCACCTGCAATTCAGGTGTTAGAGTCAGATTATAAAATTTTCTACTTCGATTTTTCTAATGTTAAGCCAGCCAATAATAACCACGAATTTTTGGTCCGAATCAGGTTTGGTGGTGTCGATCTGATTTTGGAAGATGATAACAAAGTGATTTTTAACAACATTGCTGTTAAGGGTACAAAATCAATTACGAACAGTAATATTGAACCTGTTGCCAACAGTTTGAGTGTTGTTTTAGTTTACCCCACATTAATAACTGATAATTTATACGTTTCAGCTCCGGTTTCGCTTATCGGAACAGCTTACCGATTGTATGACCTGAACGGGAGCTTACTTAAAGCCGGAATGATTCAGGATCAAAACACTGTATTGAACTTTCAACAATTGCCCTCGGGGGTTTATTTATTTCACATAATTAGTGAGTCAGGAAGTATGTTTAAGCTTGTTAAGCTTTAATCTCAACTGTTTTTATTTATTGGTTTGTGAGTTATTCCACAGAAAAAATCTTCATTTCGGTTTTAATTTTCTGTTGGAATAACCTTCTGCTCAGAATCGAAAAGTTAAGCCTTTTTTGAATTATGTTTTGTTTTTTCGTGCCATTTAAGTTGTGTATAAGCTTAAAGTGCATAAATATAGTATTTTAGGTGGACTTTTCCTGTTGCTTTGCCCTATAAAAAATTACCGATTTTTAAAAGAAAATTACTCAAATTTAAAAAAGTTGAACCAAAAAAAGTGCCTTACTTAGAGCTATACTGAGTCAGATATTTTCGCAGCTCACATATAAGTTAATTAAATGTTTGGCTATTTATAAATGTTAATTTAATTTTTGAAAATTGTATTATGGGGTTTATTTTATTGAATATCAAGAGGGGATTTTTTGTATTGATTTTTTTATTGCTTTTAGTTTTAGATTTAGGAGCACAAACTAGCCATTTTTTAAGACGACCGGTATCGCCACAGCAGCCAATGTATTTGGTTCACATCGATACATGGAATTATGCCGATCCGCAGAAGATTATTGATCTTATTCCTGAAGATATTCGTCCATATGTGGTAATGAATATATCATTATCGATTAGCCATAATGCTGAAACCAGCCAATTTCAGGTAGCTGAATATGGTTACGAAATTGCAAAATCGTGGTTGCGAACATGTGCACAGAACCAAATGTGGGCAACAGTGCAGCATTCGAGTGGAGGGTATGCCCAATTTTCTGATTCTGATTTATCAGTTTATCAGGAATTTTACACCGAGTTCCCAAATTTAATTGGTTTCAATTATGCAGAACAGTTTTGGGGATACGACGATCCAAATGATCCATTATCGCCGAAATGGAATGACAGAATAACCCATTTTGCAAATTTATTAGAGCTAAGCAATAAGTATGGCGGATATTTAATTGTGAGTTGGTGTGGTAACCAGTGGAGCCCTCCAATTAACCCAATAGGTATGCTTAAACGCAATCCTGCATTTGCGAATGCATGCGAAAAATATAGCCATAATTACTTGTTGTTCGAAAAATATACGCAGGAATCGTATCAGTCCGATATGGAGAGCTTGTGTTTAGGTGCTTACCTTTCAGGATATAGCGGTAATTATGGTATTAGATACGACGATACCGGTTGGACCGATTCAGGTGGTAATCATTCGAACTTCACAATGGCATCAGCAGGTGCTGTTCATTTGGAACATATTATGCTAACAGGCGCAACAATGATTGATGGCCCTGAATTAATTTGGACACAATGCTTTCGTGAAAAGAATCGTAAAGCAAGTACAAATGGCTATTCAATGCGCGATTGGGAAACATATCCCCAATTCATAAATACAACTGTTGACTATTTCAGGAAAATTCTAGATGGGACAGTTCGCATCCCATCACGTAAAGAAGTTATTGATCGAACTAAATATGTTATTATTAATGACGTGAATAGCGGCAGCAGCGATATGGTTTATAGTTCGCCCGAAACTTTATTTGAAGGCCTGTATCGTATGGATGGTGATGGAAATTTAAGAAACAATAAGAGCTTTTTTAAAAAAACTGGTCGATTTCCCACTATTCCGGTTGTTTACAACTTAAACGACAACCATGCAAACTCGTTCAAATATAAGATAAACCATTCTGATTATTCCTCTCGATGGCCAAGCATTACCAATAAAATTAATGAGTTTAATAATGAATTTGCCAGTGAATATTCAGGCAATTTATACGCTGGTAGAATAGAAAATGGCTGGGTAATTTACAATCCTTATAAAACAGGCCAAACAGCAAGCGCAAACATCCCGTTTAGGTACAATACAAGCGATAGTATAGCTTTGAATTTCTCGCAATACGAAGCTGCTGTAATGAAAGAATATGACGATTCAATAACCTTTTATTTGAGTAACTACGATAATCAGCTCAACAAGAATCTAAAAACAGACGAAATTAAGTTTTATGGCTGCTCTCATGAGCCAACCTTTTCATATTCAGACAGGGGCAATCATCAGGCAAGTGTTTTAAGCAGTTCATGGACGAATAATGTTTTTACACTAACAATAAAACACAATGGCCCGCTCGACATAATTGTAAAATGTAGCGGACAAGCAAAAAACCGTTTAACGGCTTTTTCAAAAGCTATACTTGTAGTCCCTGAAATGCCTTCGGTTTACACAGGGCCACGTCAATACGAGGCAGAATGTTTTGATTACAAGAATATATCGGACATAATAACCGGAGGCCAATATCAACCTATTCGAAATTATACCGGACAAGGATACCTTAAATTTGGAACCCGATCGAATGCAGCAGTACGTGACACTGTATATGCCTTACGTTCAGGGGTGTATGATTTGTTAACCCGGTATTCGTTGGTCGGAGGTAGCGTGAATACTATCGACATTTACATAAATGGGGCAAAAGTGGCCAGCCCTGTTTTTAACGAAACAGATTCAGAAAGCCATTGGCAAATTAACCAACAAAGCGTAATGCTTAAAGCAGGTAAAAATGTTATCGAGTTTATTGCCAATGCTGCTGCACCAAAAACTCTTATAATCGATAATATAGTAATATCTCAAGGATCAGAAGCTTCGGTTTATCATTTCGAAAACGATTCGGCTAAAACCGAAGCTTCAGTACCTCCGGCTAATTTGATATCAATCAAAAGCGGAGCAGCCGGCGTTGTTGAATATCGGAATACAGATGGTTATTCAGGTAATGCTTTTAAAGCGTATAGTGCCGGGATGGTTAATTCAACCGGCGTTGCTAATCTCGATATGTTTAATAGTTTGGCGGCGAATTATTCAATAGTATGGAAAGAATATTACAAAAATACAGGCGCTGTTAAGGGTTTGATGCTCAGGGCTTCATCCGATAAAGGAATGTGCTCTTATGCCGAAGGTATGATGCAGGGGTATTTGTTTATGGTAACAAACAACCCAAACAATACAATTACTCTGGGTTCATATGTTGCCGATACTTTAAATTTGAACGAAAAGGCAACATATACCAGCATGTTCAAAATCATGCCCGGAGAGCCTTGTTGGTATAGAGCAAAAGCTTTTAATAATATGTTCTTAATTGAATGTTCGCCCGATAGTGTAAACTGGTTTGGCGGAGTTGAAACTTGTTTCACCGATAATTCTTTTGCAACAGGCAAAACTCAGTTGCTTTGGGGGTTTGGCTCAAGTAATTACGAATGGATAATTGATGATGTTCAATTCTTTGCTGAAAATATTACTGTTTCGAAGTTTTCAATGGATGATTACTTTTACAGACAAGGGGCAGGGCCTTCGTTAAGTCAGGATCTTTCTGTTAAGGGCAACGCCTTATCGGGGGATATCGAAATTAATACTTCAGAATATTTCGAGGTCTCATTACACCCGACCGAGGGCTTTGATTCATCCTTCGTGCTCGAGCATAATGAGGGTGAAGTTTTATTGACTAATGTTTACGTGCGATTGAAAAGCAATTTGCCCATAGGTGAATACGTTGGAGAGCTTCTTGTTGCTTCGGGGGGAATGTTGGTTCAGTCAGTTGTGTTGCATGGTAGGGTTACCCCTCAAGCCACAATCGAAGTTTATGATTTTACGAACGATATTGCTTCGAACGCTGCCTCTGACCCACCGGCATTGAATACACAAATAGCCCCCACGAACACTGCTACAGGTGGGGTAATTTCATTTGCCGATTTAAATGGAATATCAAATAACATGCTTAAACCATATGGGGGCGGACAGCGAAATGCTACCGGTGTTATCGATTTGCAACTTTTCTCAAAAAAAGCTACCGATTATTCGGTTACCTGGAAGCAATTCAATAGCGATGTAAACAGCGATTATAAGGTAGGAATGTTACTGCGAGGCGATACCCTAAACTTTGGAACCGATACCGAAGGCTATGTGCAAGGATTAATGCATGGGTATCTTTTTATTGTTTACAATACGAACACAGGTTCTCAGTTCCGGATTTACAAATCAAACGATACATACAACAGCCTTTTCAATTTAGTAAACAGTAGTGTGCCTTCTTTAAAACCTGCTTCCCGACAGGCTGTTTGGTACAGGGCTTCAGTAAATGGCGAAAACACCGTTTCTTTAACATTTGAATATTCAACCGATGGTGTCAAATGGAATGTTGGTGCCAATACCTCCGACAATACAGCACCGGTTTATAAATCGGGTGCAACCCAAATTGTTTGGGGTTTGGCGGCCAATGCTCTCAATTTTGTTATTGATGATATCAGCTTTAACGGACTTACTGAGAATTCTGGCGCTTTACCAGAGTTTATTAATGTTTCGGAACGTTTTTTAAGCAACTTTAAGTATGTACAAGGTTGTGGACCTTCGGTTCCATTCCCGTTTTTCGTATCGGCCGATTCGCTTTTGGAAGATATTGTTATTCGAACCGATGGCGCGTATGAGTTATCGTTCGACTCCTTAGCTGCATTCGATCAGGTTCTTACCATCGAAAATGTTAACGGAAAAATTAACGATATACCTGTGTTTGTACGCCTAAAATCTGGACTTATGCATGACCGTTATCTTGGCGAGCTTATTATTCAATCGCAGGGTGTTGCTTCGCGCTTTATTACCTTGTCGGGGGTAGTTGAGCCCGGCCCCGAAATAACAGTTTCAACTGTAGCTCTTGACAATTTTGCCTATAAGAAGGATTTGGGGCCATCGGGGAACCAATCATTTTTGGTATCTGCTAAATTGCTTTTCGAAGACTTATTGATTGATGTGCCCGATTATTTCGAAATGAAATTGGCCGCAGATAACAAGTATGCTTCATCAATAAATTTAAGTAGTTATAACGGAGACATTTCATCTACCCGTATTTATGTTCGGTTAAAGTCAGGTTTAGCGCCTGGCGATTACCATAGTAATTTGGTTTTAAATTCGAGAGGTGCTATTTCGCAGTATGTATCACTCAACGGAAGTGTGTGGCAGGAGAATGGCGTGTTCGATCAGCAAAGTTCAGATGCAGAGGTGCTTCAGGTTGAATATTTCAATTTAACAGGGCAACGCATTTATCAGCCAATGCTGTATAAGGGTTTGTTGATTGAACGGAAAATTATGTCTGATGGTAGAATAATGGTCAATAAAATAATAGAGTTGAAAGATTAAGGTCATTTAGCAAAATACAAATTAGCGGACTTGTTAATTCGCTAATTGTCTTAAAACCAATTAGTATTAATTTAATAATCTGAGTTATGAAAAGAAAGGTACATTTAATGAAGTTTTTGCGTTGGTGTTAGTTGCAGTGCTCAATATTGGCACTTTGTCGGCACAGGAAATTGTATATGTGTACGACCCGGGTCGTATCGATGCTGTTACCGGCGAAAACCCCGATATTCCAACCATCAGGTTGCTCGAAGAGAATGGCTATACTGTACACCATTTTACTGCTTTCTCGCTTTCGGGTGCTACACCTGAACAAATTGACTCGTTAAACAGCGCCGATTTGGTGTTTATTGGCAGGGCTGTTGGCAGCGCCAATTTCGAATCGCCCAACAAAGAGTTGTGGAATGCTATTTCGGCTCCTGTTATAACACATAACATGTGGGCTTTGCGTTCAAACCGCATGAATTGGTTCAATAGTGCCGATTGTGCAAATATCGATGTTCCGCTTGATGAAGTTTTTCAAGGCGAAATTTGGACCGATGATCCTGTGTTCGAAGGTTTGTCGGGTATTGTTGATTGGTGGACCGGACCATACAGCACCATTAATGTTTCCGATGCCGGCAATGGCGAAGTACTTGCCACCAAAACCGGCGATAACTATGTGTTGTTTGCCCGCTTCGAATCGTTTGTTGAATTTTACGATGGTTCGGTGGATATTCCCGAAGGACAACGCGTGTATTTTGGCAGCTCAAGCGATAATATGCTCGACGAAGAGGGTAACAATATTTTCAATTATTTGGGCTTTACCGAAGACGTGAAAAAAGTATTCCTAAACGAAATTGCAAACCTGACCGGAATTTTCGAACCCGTGAATACTGGTTTCAATCGCAAAAATATGCTCCAAAATTTATCGGTTTATCCAATTCCAGCTTCATCGGTTGTAAATATCGAAATGGATAAGCTCAAAAGTGTCGATATTATTGCTTTTTCGGGTAAAGTTGTTGCTTCGGCCCCGGCTGCGGGTAATAAACTTGTGCTTGATGTAAGTGGCTTGAAGAGAGGTGCTTATTTTCTGAAAATTAGCGATATTAACAACGATAATGTAATTAAGAAGATTTTAGTAGAATAGGTTTAATACATGCAGTAAATGAACACCTTAAGCTAACTTTTTGCGATAGCTGTCTGTCTCGGTAAGTTTTGTTTAAGGTGTTCTCTTTTTTAAAAGCTTCATTACTCGGTTAAGGCAATTTTTACCTTTTTTTAAAACCTTTTTACTCAAATTTAAAACTCCCCGCGTTTGAAAATAGATAGTTTTGATGTTGGCAAAATAAGGTGTTGTGCATTTATTATTTGCTTGTATAAATTGATAACATCGATATTATTTTGACTTTTTTATTGGCGAAACAATACTAACTAAATCAATATAAATTATATGAAGAATATCTACTTATTAGTAAAGATGATCCTGCTTTTTGGAATAATCTTTTCCTTGTACCAATGCGAGGACGAACACTTTTCGCGTTACGAAGATCCGCCATGGTTGGGTGGGTCAATTATTGAAACACTCGAAAAAAACGGTAATTATACCATTTTGCTTGAGCTCATGCGCGAGGCAGGTTACGAAGAAGCCATTACAAAGGGGCTTTTTACAGTTATGGCTGCAAACGATAGTGCTTATCAAGCCTATTTTAACAGCATTGGTATTTCGTCAGTAAACGATCTTTCCGAAGATGAGATTTTCAGGCTGTTTACCCTTAACATTATGAATACGCCAAAAGCGCGTCAACAATTTGTTTACGACTTTTCGTACTGGCATGGCGGCTGGCAGGAAGAAGGCAGCGAAATAGGAGCTTTGTTGTGGCGTATGCCAACCCAAAGTAAGGCAGCTAATTACGAAGAAGAGGTGCGTTATTTCGAAGACTACAAAGGCGAAATATTACGCATAAAAGGGCAAGAAAAATGGGTGCCATATTTTTCAACCGAATTTTTTAAGGAAAGCTTTGGCGACCCGAATGGTGCCGACTATAACTTTTTCTTCCCCAATACCTATTGGAGCGGGCTGCAATGGTACAATGCCAACGTATTGGCTTCGGAAGCAAAATGCTCAAACGGATACATTTATTTTATCGATAAAGCAGTGCCCGGAATCCCAAGCATCGAAGAGTATTTAAGGGATAATCAGGATCGGTTTGGCGTGTATTACGATTTGATTCAACGTTTTGCCGGTTACTCGCTCGATAGTTACGACGATGATGAGGACCAAACACGCATTTATTCAAAATATTATACCGGTATAACAAATATTGCAAGCGAGGGAGGCCCAACAGCCGATGGCGGTGTTATTCAGCGCAAAAACTCGTGGTCGGCCTTAATACCAACCAACGAGGTACTTGAACCATACATTAATAATACAATTTTGAAAAAGTTTTCGAGCTTAGACGATGTGCCCGAAATCACTTTAACATTTTTGGCTCAATCGTGTTTGGTAAACCGTTTTGCTATTCCTTCGAAAATGCAAAAACAGTTTTTTAACTATTATGGCGATGTGGTACCAATCGATATCAACAGCGATATAAGCGATGCCGTGTTGCTGAGCAACGGCCCTGTTTATGCAATGAACAAGTACAATCCGCCACGTGCTTTTACCAGTACCATTGCACCGGTTTTTTTCGATAGCATTTACACTACTTTCCTTTACGGTATCAATGCATCAAAAATGATCATATCCTTAACATCGCCCGACCTTGATGTCACTATTTTTGCGCCAACCAACGATGGCTTCCTCGAAGGCGGAATTCGTTATTTCGAAGAGGGCGAACAGATACAATATCAGTCAGAAGATGGGCTCTGGAATCCAATGGATGAATTTTCGATCAAATCGTATGTTAGCGACCACATAAC
>JAFGAF010000316.1 GCA_016933815.1 Prolixibacteraceae bacterium | reverse complement strand
TATAACAAACCAGAGGCCATGCAACAAATCAATGAGGATGAGATTAAGGTTGAGGTTGAGGTTGAGGTTGAGGATAAGGTTGAGAGGGTAGTCATTGTTTTTCTTGTGAATTAATGGAATGTTGGAATAACCGTATATTTTGGCGTTGAACAATCTGGTCACTGATATTTGCAACCTGAAGCGAAGCGAAGGGCAGATCAACGTAGCGAAGCGTAGTTAAACTTGTAATTTGTGATTTGAATTTTGGTATTTGGTATTTGAATTATATTAAGGTCAAGCATAACCATAAGTAGTTATCAAAAAAAAACTGCCCCGATTATAGCGGAGCAGTATTAACTTTGAACTTAATGTATCTACCAATAAAACATTATTTACCAGGTATATTTTTAAGCACTTCGATCAAAAAGTTCCAAAAGCGCCCTACCGAGCCAATGTGTACTTTCTCGAAAGGCGAATGCGGATGCTTAATGGTTGGCCCCACCGAAACCATATCCCAATTAGGATAAGTAGCACCCAATATTCCACATTCAAGTCCGGCATGCATGGCAACTTCGCCTGCATTTTTGCCATTTACATTAGCAAATGTTGAGCGCATTACCTTTAATATTTCAGAGTCGGGATTGGGTTTCCAGCCCGGATATGCTCCGCTTAATTCAACCTTGGCTCCTGCCAATTGGAAACAACTCTCGAGCGACGAAGCAATACCATCGCGCGCCGTATCGATAAAACTTCGGGTTAAACATTGTATTTCAATTTTACCCTTAGTTGTTTTTACAATTGATAAATTCGACGAGGTTTCGACCACTCCCGGCATGGTATCGCTCATGCGCATTATACCATTTCGGGCAGCACAAACAGCATTAACTACATCATCTTGAACCATTTCGGGAATTAAACCATCGGGCACATCAACTTTTTCGATAATTAGACTTAAGTCGGGCTCGGTTCGTCCCAACTCATTTTTCCAAACAGCAGCAATTTGCTCAATCAATTCTTCAAATCGTGCAATGTTTGCGTTATTAATTGTAATCACAGCAGTCCCTTCGCGGGGAATTGCATTACGCATGTTACCACAATTAATTGAAGCCAAACGTACATTGCATTTGCGAATAGCTTGTTTCAACAAACGCCCCATTAGTTTACAAGCATTACCGCGCCCCAGATGAATATCGAGCCCCGAGTGACCGCCTTTTAAGCCGCTAATATTGATTCTGTATGCAACATCGCCTGTTACATTTTCGTCGTTACTGAAAGTCCATACTGCATTTACATCGACGCCTCCGGCACAGCCCACGCTGATTTCATTCTCGTCTTCGGTATCGAGGTTAATCAGAATATCGCCTTTGAGTAATCCTGGTTTAAGCTCTACCGCTCCGGTCATTCCTGTTTCTTCATCAACAGTTATAAGTACTTCAATAGGGCCATGTTCAATTTCATTGCTTTGCAAAACGGCCAAGGCAGCTGCCACGCCTATGCCATTATCGGCACCAAGTGTTGTTCCTCGTGCGGTAACCCAATCGCCATCGATGTATGCATCAATAGGATCGGTTTCGAAATTGAATACGGTATCGCTATTTGCTTGCGGAACCATGTCGATATGCGCCTGCAGTATTACAGTTTTGCGGTTTTCGAATCCCTTAGTTGCAGGCTTTCTGATCAAAACATTACCCGCATGATCGATGATGGTTTCAAGCCCAAGTTGCTCTCCAATTTCTTTAATTGCCATGGCAGCTTTTTGCTCTTTTTTCGAAGGCCTGGGCAAACATGTTAACAGGTAAAAATTTTCCCACAACATGCGTGGTTCCAGTTTTTTTATTTCGTCGCTCATAATTGTTTATTTTATTTGCTCTATTTGAGCAATGTTACCACTTGTAGTATTGAATTTTATTGCATTTTTGCAAAGCTTGGTATTATATGGAAAAGGAACAATGACGCCCATTTGGGCTAGCTGTGTACGTCCCGTATAAACTGATTTTAACCCGTCGGTTATGTTTATCGACACCCCTGCAGGCATGCGATAAAATAAGCCCGACACAGCCCCCTCGGCATTAGCAGGCTGCTTTAACTTATCGAAAGCAGAGACAGCATTCTGTTCTTTCTCAATGGCCAAATAAACGGGGCGACCCGACAAATCAGTCTTGGGCAAAATGCCTTCGCTATCGGAAAAACGGAAAAGCACTTCGTTTTTAACACTCTGCTCATTAGGCATATAAATAAAACTGCACGAATAAGTGTTAGATGATTTTTTACCTGCGAACAAACTCACATATTCCTTTTCAATACGCTGTGCTTCCTCGAGGAAAACCCTATACCCCAAACCATCTTCGGGCACAACATCCGAAGCACTCAAAATAGTGTAAGCTCTTTTCTTACGTAACCTTATCAAATAATCGGCTGCCTGTCGGGCTTTTTCTTCTTCGCTTTTGGCCACCATTGTTTCGGTTCC
>JAFGAF010000315.1 GCA_016933815.1 Prolixibacteraceae bacterium | reverse complement strand
TTGGGCGGTTTAAACCTCAAACTAGCACTCGAAGCGCTCGAAACCGATGATTTTGAAACTGTAGCAGATATTGCACTACTATATTACGACAAATCGTATTTAAGGGGAATGGCCGAACGGCAACAAAACAAAGTAGTTCATTTGCCATTGGCGCACATCAATCATTCCGAAAACAGCAAAATATTAATTGAACGAATAGAAGAATATGAAGCCTGTACAACTCACACAATATAGTCATGGCGCCGGATGCGGCTGTAAAATATCGCCCATGGTACTCGATACCATTCTGAAAACCGATTTTGTAGCCAACCCCGATGCCCGCTTGCTGGTTGGCAACCAAAGCCGCGACGATGCCGCCGTTTACGACATGGGCAACGGAACGGCCGTTATCAGCACCACCGATTTTTTTATGCCCATTGTTGACGATCCGTTTTCGTTTGGCAAAATTGCGGCCACCAATGCCATCAGCGATGTATATGCCATGGGCGGAACCCCACTGTTGGCCATTGCCATTTTAGGTTGGCCCGTAAATAAATTGGCACCCGAAATTGCCGGTATGGTGCTCGAAGGTGCTCGCGAAACCTGTCGCGAAGCT
This sequence comes from Prolixibacteraceae bacterium, assembly GCA_016933815.1. Taxonomy (GTDB): domain Bacteria; phylum Bacteroidota; class Bacteroidia; order Bacteroidales; family Prolixibacteraceae; genus Roseimarinus. Next base: position 2,092 of record JAFGAF010000315.1, on the reverse strand, counting down.
GGCATTACCCTGGCCGGAGGTCATAGCATCGACAGCCCTGAGCCAATTTTTGGTCTGGCCGTTACAGGGCAGGTTGATCTAAGCAAACTAAAAAGAAACGACACAGCCACGCCCGGCTGCCGTTTGTACCTTACCAAACCTTTGGGTGTTGGCGTACTCACCACTGCACAAAAACAACAAAAACTCAAAGCCGAACATGCCCACATTGCACCCCAATCGATGATGACGCTGAACAAAGTGGGTGAATTATTGGCCAATATTGAAGGAGTGAAAGCCATAACCGATGTAACCGGCTTTGGCCTGCTTGGGCACCTGAGCGAAATGTGCGAAGGATCCAAAGCATCGGCTGTTATTCAGAAAAATAGCATCCCTGTTTTTCCCGAAGCCATAGAATATATCAAAATGGCTTGCATACCCGGAGGAACACACCGCAATTGGGAAAGTTATGGTGAAAAAGTTCAGCTGCAAAACGAGAACGACAAACTTATTTTGTGCGACCCGCAAACCAGCGGAGGCCTGCTCATTGCCGTTGAAGAAAGCGCTGCAGGTGAGGTAGAAAAAGTATTGGCCTCACAGGGAATTGTTGCTGCCTCTATTGGTTACCTTACTGAGAAAAAAGCAGTAGCTATTGAAGTACAGTAACAAAAAGCCCCACCATCATCCGACAGCGGGGCTTCAATTATTTTTCTATTTGCACGAAAAAAAATTAACTTTGTACGAATAAAATGTTTTAGCTATGACTACTGTAATTATTAACGAAAAGACTAAAGCAGGAAAGTCTCTTATCGAATATTTGAGACACTCAAACCATGCAACTATTATTGAAGAAAAGCTGCCAAATACCGAAACTCTTAAAGCAATTGAAGATATTGAAGAAGGGAAAGTTAACTCTTATCAATCTGCAAAAGATTTGATGACCTCTTTAAAGCAAAAAGCTAGTGTATAGCATCCGAACAACTAAAAGATTTGAAAGGGACTTTGTATTGTGTGCAAAACGTAAATACAATCTAGATCTTTTGGGCGGGGCAATTGAACTTCTGGAAAAAAAAGGCTCTTTACCTTTAAAATTTCGTCCCCACCGTTTATCTGGCAATTATAAACATTATTGGGAATGCCATATAAAACCCGATTGGTTGCTTATATGGAAACAAAACGATGAGACTAAAACAATCGAATTAGCTAGAACCGGAACTCATTCTGATCTTTTCTAAGGAATTAAACCAATTTGTATTCTAAAAAAACAGGCAATAACAAAAAGCCCCGCCATCTTCCCATAGCGGGGCATGAATTGTATTGCTTTTCAAACTAAAAATAAACCGCTTCAGCAATTCGATGAAAATCATCTTCATTGAAGCTGAATAACATCGTGGGTTATAAAAATATAAATACAGCTAGCAATCTATCTTATTTTTTATATTTTAGCCGTCAGTTAATTCCACGAAAAGAAGCAAGATGTTTACATTCGGAATATTTTCATCATACATACCTTATGCTGCCATTGCCATTTTTTATGTATGGTACTTATGCTTTGGTGCGGTTAATGTTGATTCACCCGAGGATGAAACTACTGAAAAATTTAGCAAAACCGAGATACTTACTCAAACAAGCCCAAACCACGATCAAGTAAAAGCATTTCATTTCTCCGATTACAATTGCAATAAAAATCATAATTACCAATACGAAATTACCTATTCTCAAACGATAATTTCGTGGCCTGAATACAGATCGCCAGATCTTAACACAATCAAACATGGCTTCAAATTATTTAGCCGTCCACCACCTGTTGTATAGTTTCATATTTTATTCGTAAAATATGTTGTTGGCATACTCATGTCAGCTATAAATTGCTTTGCATCATATTATTATCTCAAAAAATTCAATAATGAAGAAATTTACAGCTACTATTATTGGCTTGTACTGTTTTGTTACGCTTTTGCAAGCACAAGATAAATTCGAGGACGATTCTGTGAAAAACTACAAAATCAACGAAATCATAATTAAATCGCCCAAATACAACCGCAATATTTTCGACATACCGGTTACAGCAACAATGCTTCCCGAACGCATGATTGCAACCAACAAAATTGAAAAC
>JAFGAF010000314.1 GCA_016933815.1 Prolixibacteraceae bacterium | reverse complement strand
CTTGGCGATTATAACCCCCGGATAATGGGTGGTATTGGTCCCCGTGTAAGTTATAAGAACTGGACTTTTAACTGCTTTTTCTACTACAAAATGGGGCAGGATATTATTAACCAAACCCGAATGGATACCGAAAAAATGTATAACCACGATAACCAGAGCAAAGCAACCAACTGGCGCTGGCGCACTGTGGGCGACACAACCGACGTTCCGCGTGCCTTATACAATAAAGGGTACAACTGGCTGGGTTCGAGCCGTTTTGTTGAGGATGCATCGTATTTGCGCCTAAAAACCGTTTCGCTTTCGTACAATGTGAGTAAAAAATTGTGCGAAAAAATTAATCTGAGAGAAGCACGGCTTTATGGCACAGCTTACAACTTGTTCACTTGGACAAATTACTCGGGACAAGACCCTGAGGTGGGTTTGCCGGGACCTACCGGTTTGCCCCGCGACAACAGCCGAACACCTCCCGGAAGGCGTATTACAATTGGTCTAAATATTAAGTTTTAATATAATTTACTGATATGAAGAATATAGCAAAATATATAAAAATGCTTGCCTTTGTGCTTATACTTACGGGCACCTTTGCGTGCAACCAATGGCTCGATTTAGAACCCGAAAATAAGTTGGTTAAGCAAGAGTTTTGGCAAAAGAAAGAAGATGTAGCAGCTGTTATGGCAGCCATGTACAATGCATATCGCGAAAATGTAATCGCATTGTGGATGTGGGGCGAAATTAGGGCCGATATGGTTGAAATATCCGGTTCGTCGTACGGTGGCTATCAGTCAATTGCACAGTCCGATATTTTATCAACAAATAGCAGTGTTAATTGGAGTGGTTTTTACAATGCCATAAACCTGTCGAATACAATTCTTGAATTCTCGGGTCAAGTACTTGAGCTTGATGAAACTTTCGACCCAAAAACCCAAAAATCGTACGAGGCCGAAGCTTTGTTCATTCGTTCAAAGTGTTATTTCGATTTGGTTCGCATTTGGAAAGAAGTGCCTTTGGTGCTAAATGCTTCGAGTACCGATACGGTTAGTTTTTCGATTGAAAAAAGTTCCGAAGCTGTAATTATTAAGCAAATTGAGGCCGACTTGCTGAAAGCCAGAGAGTTTGCTTATGTCGATGAATATGCATCAACACCCGAAATGTACAAGGGTAGGGTTAACAAATATGCAATAAACGCTCTTTTGGCCGACATTTACATCTGGAGCGAACAATACGAAAAATGCATTCAGGTTTGCGACGAAATTATCAACAGTGGAAAATTTCAGTTACTTTCTTCTTCCGATTGGTTCTACCTTTTTTACCCCGGAAATTCTGTCGAAAGTATTTTCGAAATTCAGTTTAACGAAGCTTATGAGTCGGAGCG
>JAFGAF010000313.1 GCA_016933815.1 Prolixibacteraceae bacterium | reverse complement strand
TTTTGGTTTGCCGAACTGCAAATTTACGGCATCGTTGCTCGTTTGCTGTAATTCGAAGCTCGATTTCAAAGGCAGTTCAACCTTAAACGAGCTGCCTACGCCAGGTACACTTTCGACAACAATTTGGCCTTCGTGCATTTGAACAAACTCGCGGGTTAACGAAAGGCCAATGCCACTGCCTTTGTTTACAGTAGTGCCGGCCGGAATGTTTTGTACAAAACGCTCAAAAATCAGTTCTTGCTTATCTTTGGGTATGCCAATGCCTGTATCGCGAACTTCGAGAATAACCTTGGGCTGCGGGTTTTCTTTGTGGTATTCGAGGTTCACGCTAACGGTTCCGTTTTCGGGTGTAAACTTAAAGGCATTCGATAAGAGGTTGAAAATGATTTTTTCAATTTTATCGTAGTCGAACGATGCGTTAAGCGATTCAATATTTGAGCTAAACGTGAGCTTAATGTTGCGCGATTCGGATAGGTCGGAAAACGAATCGGTGGTTTCGCGGCAAAACGATACCAATTCACCTTCGCGAACATCGAGGCTTAAGCCCTGCACTTCAAGTTTTCTGAAATCGAGCAATTGGTTAACCAAACTTAACAACCGGCGGGCATTGCGTTGTACAAGCTTTAGCTGGTTTTTGTTGTTGGTGTTTTCGGTTGTTGATATTATTTTTTCGAGAGGCGATAAAATTAACGTTAGCGGTGTGCGGAATTCGTGGCTGATGTTTGTGAAAAACTTAAGTTTGAGCATGTCCATTTCGTGGATTTTTGCATTCTCGCGTTTTTCTTGTTCGGCCAAAAATTTGTTCCTTTCGCGTTTTACAATTTGTTGAATGATTAAGAAAATTACCGACAATATCAGAACCAAATAAAGAGAATATGCCCACTTGGTTCGCCAAAAAGGTGGAAGAATAATGATTTGAAGGCTTACGGATTCCGATTTTTGGATGTTCTCGGGATCGGATGCATATAAATGCAATGTGTAGGTTCCGGGATGGAGGTTGGTATAGGTTATTTCGCGGTTATTTCCTGTTAACGTGCTCCATTGGTCGTTAAACCCGTCGAGTTTGTAATGGAAAAGTGTTTTTTCGGGGTTAAAAAAGTTGATGGCCGAGAACGATATCGAAAATGTTTTTTCGAAATGCTTTAATGTGAGTTGCTTGGAGTAGTTGATGGTGTTTTCGAGCAATACCCGGTTGTTGAATGGCTGATGAGGTTCTACTGTTTTATTGTCTACTTTCAGGTTGTTGAAGAATACCTTGCTTGCAAAGGGTGTTGTTGCAAGGTTTGCCGGGTCGAAAATGCTGAATCCGTCGGCACCTCCAAAAATCAGTTCGCCGTTTCGGCTTTTCAAAGCAGCATGCTCGTTGAATTCTTTGCCATGAAGTCCATCTTTTTCGTCGTAATTTTTTGTGCTGAAAATGGTTTGGCCTTGCTCATCGATCGATATGTCAATATTGGATAAGCCTTGAGGTGTCGCCACCCAAATGTTACCCGAATTGTCTTCCAAAATTGTTAGAATATTGTTGTCGATTAAGCCGTTGTTAACATCGAAAAGGGTAAATGTTTTTTCATTTGGGCGATACAAGTTTAAGCCTTCGCGAGTGGCAATCCAAACCCAGTTGCGGGTATCGCAATAAACGTCGAGCGTGGTGTTGTTACTTAGGCTGTTGGCCGAGTTCTCGTCGTGTACAAATTGGGTGAAACTGCCGCTGTTTTTGTCGTAAAAATCTACTCCCACGGCTTTGGCAATCCAAAGGTTACTGTTGGCATCTTCGGCAATGGCCATAACAAAGTTTGAGTTACCGCCGGTATTTCCAAATGGGGTGAAATGGCTAAATTGTTTAGTGTTTGGATCGAACGACGAAATGCCACCGCCAAGGGTGCCAATCCACAGTTGTTTGTTGCGGTCGATGTGTACTGCCCAAACATTATTATTTGGAATTGAACGCGGGTTGTTTGCCTGGTGCTGATAACGGGTAAATTTTTTTCCGTCGAAATAATTCAAGCCGCCTGTGTAAGTGCCAATCCAAAGTCCACCTGTGTGGTCAATGCATAAATCAACAATTACATCGCTGCTAATGCTTGAAGGGTTATCGGGCTCGTGCCTGTAGGTTATAAAGGTGCGTTTTTGCCGGTTGAAGTAAAGCAGGCCACCTCCGTTTGAACCAATCCAGATGTTTCCGTTATTGTCTTCGGCAAATGTGTTTACATCGCTGGTGGTAAGCCAATTATCGCGAGTAGGGTTGTAGGTGTAAGTGTCGAATTTGAATAAATCGGGGTGGAAATAATTAACACCTTTTTTGTAAGTGCCGATCCAAAGCGTTCCGTGCTTGTCGCGTAAAATTGAAGTGATACTATTTTGTGATAAGGCATTTTTTTCGCCTTGTTCAAATTGGTAAACTGTAAGTTTGTTGTTTTGTTTGTCGATAAGGTTCAGCCCGCCATGGTCGGTGCCAATTAGCACATTGCCGGCTTGGTTAGTCGAAATGGAACTGACAATATCGTTGCTAAGCGGATATTTTTTCGACTTACTGTGGTAGTGTGTAATTTTTTTGTTCTCGATGTCGAAGTGGTAAGCACCTTCCTCATCGTTCACATTGTAAAACCAAGGGTGGTTGTTAGTGTCGAGCGAAAAACGATAATCGTGTGCCGAAGAGGGAATTACTGCCAATTCGCTTTTGAATTGTTTGATAACAGCAAAATTCACCGGATCAATTATTTCAACAGACATGTTGCGGTTAAGTATCCATATATTGCCATTTGAGTCGATTTGTGCATCGCTTATGGGGTGGGGCATTAATTCGTGCCCAATGCGTAAATGTTTTAACGAGTCGGGGTTTGCCCCATAACAATAGGCGCCGGTATTGCGGTGGAAAATCCAAAGTTGCTTGTTGTTGTCGCAAAAAATATTTTCGATATTGCTAAGTGGTAAGCCTTTGTATGTTTGCTTGATTTCCTTATCCGAGATGAATTTTTCGGTGGCAGGATCGAAAATAACGATGCCCGATCCGGTGTTCAGCCATATTTTACCATGCTGATCTTCGTATATTTCATTGATGTTGTTATCGGGTAACGAAAACTCATCGGTGTTCGATTTTCGAAAAACTTTTACCGAATAACCGTCGAAACGGTTCAGTCCGTTAACTGTTCCTACCCAAATAAAGCCGTTACTATCTTCAAAAATTGTTTTAACCTGATTGTTCGATAGGCCGCTGTTGATGTCGAGATGCTTGAATTGCATGTCGTTAGCCCGGCTTACGAAAGATATAATTATTAGTAAAATTGCAATATTGAAACTGTATTTTTTCATCGGACTGTAAAGATAATCGACAGATTTAAAAATATGAGTTTTAATGATGAATTCAAATCTATTTTTTACGCTGTTGAGCAATTGAAATTATAACCATCGTTTTCGCCTGAAAAACCAAAGCATGAGCAAAGCTAAAATAAACATTACCCCCAACATAATAAAGTAGCTGTAGCGGTAATGCAGTTCGGGCAGGTAATCGAAGTTGGTGCCGTAAATGCCTGCAATAAAAGTAAGCGGAATAAATATGGCGGCAAAAATGGTAAGCACTTTCATCACATCGTTGGCACTGTTGTTAATGTTTGTGTTGTACATATTTAGCTGATCACCGGTCATGGTGTGGTAAATTTCAACTGTTTCGAGGGTTTGGGTAATCAGGTCGTCGAGGTTATTGAAAAAGGGATCGTTGCTTGAATTGATCAGCTCCGTTTCGATGTTTTTTAGCTGAGTGCTAACCTCTTTTGCAGGCCGTATTGCTTTGCGTAAGTAGCTGATTTCGATTTTGTGACGATAAATATTGTTTACAATTTCTTTGTTGTGGTTTTTTAAAATATGTGTTTCATCGGCCTCAATTTTCTCGCCCAGCAAACCAACACAAAGCATGTAATTGTCGGCAATGGTGTCGAATAATCGATAAAAAAGATAATCGGGGGTGCTACCCCTGAGCCGGCCAATGTTCTGCCTTAAACGGTTGCGGATGGGTTCGAAAAAATCGCCAACTTTTTCCTGAAAACTGATCAGGTAATTATTGCCCAGTACCAGTGTAACATGTTCGGCCGAAATACGATTTTCAAGTTCGTTAAACGAGAGCATTTTAAGAAAAACAATTAAGTTGTTGCCATCTTCGACCATTTTGGGGCGTTGGTCGGTGTTCACAATATCGTCGAGTACCAAGGGCGAAAGACCAAAATGTTTTCCCACTTCTTCAATCACCGCTTTATCGTGCAAACCATCAATATTCAGCCAGTTTAACGAATTGGTTTTAAAGGCGCTTATAGCCGGGGCGATGCTTTCGTGCTCCGACTCGTATATGTTTTGGGCATTGTAACTCATTAGCCTTATGCGCACTTGTTCCATTTTTTGCTTACCTACAAAATGGATTTCGCCCGGCGATTTGCCCATCAATATTTTTCTGTTTTTTAAGAAGCGTGCCATGATTTTTATTATTTAACTAATGTCTTTTTGGTCGTGTGCATTTACAAACAAAATTGACCCAATTTCGTCGTAACCTGCAAATAGGCTTTCTTTTTCGTGGTTGAGTGTTTCTTCCAAAAAACCAATAATTGTTAACCCGGCATATTTCGAATGTTGATTGATGATGCTTTTGGTTGAAACGTTTTCCTGCAAAGGAATAATATTTATGTTTTTTGAACTGATAGGTAAACGCCCCGAAACAACCATCTCTTCGAGGTTGGTCTTTTCGGTATTTACTTTGCTGGCATCGCAAATGCTGAATATGTTGATGCTCGATTTTTTCCACTCGGGATGCCCCAAAATAATGAAGCTTAGCAAGATCATCAGGTTGGCATTGTCGTAATCGCCCGATTTAATCCAAACATGAATGCCGTTTTTAAAATTAACAGGTATGTTCGAACAGGCGAAAAAGCAAACGTCGAAGCACCCGGCATTTATAAGCGAAAAATTGTCGATTATGTTGTTGAGGTTTTTGCAGTTTTCCTTGTCGAAATCGAGAATCATCATGTTGTTTTCCATTCCCGAGATGCCCGGTAGCTGAATGGCTTGTGCAATGGCCGAAGTGTACGATGGCGAAATGAGCGAGTCGATATAAACATGGTTTTCGACCCCTTTGTGAATTTCTTTTATTTTTTCGATTTCTTCGTTGGCCAGCTTCTTGTTGGCTTTCGAAAAGTAGCCCAAAATTAAGTGCAGGTAGGTTCCAAATCCATATCGGTACGAGATCCAGTCGAGCAGTTTTATGGTGTCGAAACGCTCAAAGGTGTCTTGCGAAATACAAATGGCACTTGGCCTCCATTCTTTGTTGGTTCCGGCTTTTTGTTGCTTTTGAACAAACATGTGCAAATTGCGGTTGAGCTGAAAAACCGTGTTGGCAAATAGTGCTTCGAAACCTTTGCGTTCTTTGTTCTTATACGAAAGGTAAATGTACAAAACTGCCATTACCAAAAACGACATAAATGCGTATCCTGTACTTATTTTGAACATTACCCATACGGCAACAATAAAGCCTGTTAATGAAATAAACCATTTCGATTTAAACGAAGGCCGGTACGAAGGCGATGATCCAAAATGATTTAAAAATGAAATGAGGCATATCGATCCGTAAGTGACCATAAAAAACATCGAAATGATTTGTGCAACGGCATCAACATCGCCCATTATTACAAAAACCATAGCAATTACCGAGGTAACCAATGTAGCGTTTACCGGTTCGCTGTTTTTTTCGGCAGCCAGCCACAGGTTGATCCGTCGCACAGGAAACGTTTTGTCTTTTGCCAATGCTTGCAGCGTGCGTGGCGCAACCAGTATGGAACCTAATGCCGACGACATGGTTGATGCTGCCAAACCTAGTGGGATTATTGCAACACCCGCAATGGCTATATTGGCCATAATCAACTGGTTTTCGACAAGCTGCTCGGGCGATGCCGAAATGGCTAATTTATAGCTGATGAAGAAATAGATAATTAGCCCCGAAAAGGTTGCCAGTGTTGTTCCCAGAGGAATTGATTTTGACGGGTTTTTAAGGTCGCCCGAAAGCCCAACACCGGCAGTCATGCCCGTGAAGGCCGGAAATACTATGGCAAATATCAAAAAGAAACTGTCGGCATTTCGGAATTCAAGGTTACTGAAACTCACCACGCCTTCGGCAGCAAATTCGGTTTTGCCCATAAAAAACATTGCAATTGAAATGAATAAAATTGCAACTACCCAGTATAGTAACTTTACCCCCAACGAAGCCCCTTTTTTGAAAATAATAACGGCTAATGTTGCCATGGCAGGTATGCTTATTGCCTGTCGGGGCAGTTCGAAATTATATTTCGAAAGCACCCAATTGAACAAAAATTCGAACGATTCGGTAAAGGCAATTACATAAAATGCTACGCTGATGGCTTGCGATAAAAACAAGGTAATACCAATTGTTGAGCCAATATTCAGTCCAAACGAGCGCGAAATAATAAAGTACTCGCCACCGCCCTGAACGCGTTTATTGGTAGCTAATTCGGAAATGGCAAGAGCTGTGGGAATTGTCACAAGGTGTCCGAGCAATATTAAGAGAATAACGCCCCAGAACCCCATTGTACCAACTGCAAAGCCAAAACGCAGGAACAAAATTGCTCCCAATATGGTCGATATTGCAGTAAAAAAAACCGGTGCAGTTCCAAAGCGTTTGTGAGTTTCCATGCTATTTTAAATTATCATCATATGTAATCCTGTAAACATCAGTTCTTCTGTCTTTTAAGTTTCGAACAGCACCGTAAGTATGCAGCTCGCGGAGCAGGTCAATGTCCACGTCGGCCACTAAAATCATTTCGGTATTGGGTGTTGCTTCGGCTTTTATTCCATTGGCAGGAAACGAGAAATCGCAAGGGGTAAACACTACCGATTGAGCGTATTGGATATCCATGTTTTCAACCTTTGGAAGGTTACCCACACTTCCGGCAATTGCCACATAACATTCGTTTTCGATGGCACGAGCGCGGGCACAATAACGTACGCGCGAATATCCGTTTTGTGTGTCGGTTAAAAATGGCACAAATAGTATGTTCATGCCCTTTTCGGCCATTATGCGTGGCAGTTCGGGGAACTCAACATCGTAGCAAATTAGAACGCCAATAGGCCCGCAATCGGTTTCTATTACTTCAACACTGTTGCCACCGGTTAAGCCCCAGAATTTGCGTTCATCGGGTGTTATGTGCAGTTTGGTATAGGTGTCGAAAGTGCCGTTGCGGTGGCAAACATAACCAACATTGTAAAGATTGTTTTCGGGCGAAAGGTAAGGCATGCTGCCGGTTATGATGTTTACATTGTACGAAACTGCCAATTGTTGAAAC
>JAFGAF010000312.1 GCA_016933815.1 Prolixibacteraceae bacterium | reverse complement strand
TTAACAATTGTTCAGCCCGATGCTTTGCCCGGTACGGCAACCATTACGGTAACTTCAACCGATGGTTCAGTGGTGAATGTGTACACCGTTTCGTTCAGGGCTGCTACAAACGATGCCACACTTTCGAATTTAATGGTCGATGGTGTTACCGTCGATGCATTCGATCCGGCAACCACAAACTATACCGTTGAATTGCCGCAGGGCACAAAATTAATCCCTGTGGTAACCGCAGTTTTGACCGATCAAAACGCTTCGAGGGTAATTACACAGGCACCGCAACTGCCGGGCGATGCAACTGTTGTAGTAACTGCCGAAGATGGCCAAACTGTTATTACTTACACGGTTAGCTTCGAATTAAAAACAGCTGTTGATGAACTTGATGCGCTCAATGTTAAGCTTTATCCTAACCCGGTAAGCAATATATTAGGGGTACAATTGGCTGGAAAAGCTGTTAACTCCGAAGTAAAACTGATGAACACCAGTGGGCAGGTAATTAAAAGCTTAGTGGCCAACACCGGCAGTGTTTCGATCGATGTTAGTGCTTTATCCAATGGTGTTTACTTAATTTCAGTAAGCAATGGCGACGAAAAAGTAATTAAACGTTTCGTTAAAAAGTAGTAAATTATGATACAAAAACCGAAGGCCGTTTTTATTGTCGGCCTTTGGTTTCAAAATAAAATGAATTCAAACCTAACTTGATTTCAGCATGTTGAATAACATTTTTAAAAAAACAATCGGTGTTTTGCTGTTTTGTCTGGCTTTGGGCGCGGGAACGCAGCTCATGGCACAGGTAATTAGCGGAAAGGTTACCGATAAAAGCGGCGATACTTTGCCCGGAGCCAACGTGGTTGTTAAGGGTACAACCAATGGCACTGTTACCGATTTTGACGGAAATTACAGGCTTGAGGTAAACACTACCGATGCCATTTTGCTTGTTTCGTTTTTAGGTTACCAAACACTCGAAATCCCTACCAACGGTCGTTCGGTAATCGATGTGGTACTCGAATCGGATGTGGCAAGCCTCGACGAGGTAGTTGTGATTGGTTACGGTACTCAACGGCGCAGGGACTTAACAGGGTCGGTGTCGTCGGTAAGTGCCGAACAGTTGAGCGATGTGCCGGTTTCGTCGGTTGCTCAGGTGCTTACAGGCAGGCTGGCGGGTGTGCAAATAACTACTGCCGAAGGTTCGCCCGATGCCGAAGTTCGCATTCGTGTGCGTGGTGGTGGTTCAATTACCCAGGATAACTCGCCGCTTTACATTGTTGACGGTTTTCCGGCCGACAACATTAACAGCATTGCACCAACCGATATCCAATCCATCGATGTTTTGAAAGATGCCTCATCAACAGCTATTTATGGTGCAAGGGGCGCCAACGGCGTTGTAATAATTACTACAAAAAGTGGTAAAGCAGGTAAAACACAGGTAAGCTACAATTTTTACTACGGACAAAAATACCTGGCCAAAAAGCTCGATGTGATGAGTCCTTACGAATATGCACTTTATCAATACGAACGCAGCCGTATCAATTTTATGGAGCGCAAGTCGTTTTCGGAACGCATGGGCGAATGGGACGAGCTTACTGATCTTTACGGTGATGCCGAAGCAACCGACTGGCAGCAAGAGGTTTTCGGGCAACAAGCCCCTTCGGTTTATCACAACATTAGTGTAAGCGGAGGTAGCGAACAATCGACTTACAACTTAAGTGTTACAAGGCAATCCGATACGGGAATAATGATCAATTCGGGTTTTGAACGCACCAACCTCGGCTTCCGCTTCGACACCAAGGCCACCGATAAATTGACCATCAATTTTGATGTGAAATATGCCGATACCAAAACACTCGGTTCAGGCACATCCGACTCAGGTACCGAAACCACCAACCGTTT
>JAFGAF010000311.1 GCA_016933815.1 Prolixibacteraceae bacterium | reverse complement strand
GGAACATCAACCCTGATGTTTTGCTTACTCAACGCATTGGTCAGGTTTATTTCGATTGAGAAAGGCGTTAAATCCAAAAACGAGTAATCCTGAATAATTGGCCAAATAAATGCGGCACCTCCGTGTACGCATCGTGCCGAATGCGATTCTTGTGATGAATTTTTCCCAACTTTACCGTAAATAACAAGTATTCTGTCTGATGGGCATCGTTTGTAACGTTTGAAAAACGATACTATTAGGATAAAAATAAATACAACAACTACTGAAGCCAGTATGATACTATATTCTCCAAGCATAATTTTAAGGTTTTGAGGTTATTTAATGGGTTTAACAAGCAAATATTCATTGTTTAATACATCTTTTACCACAACAATGCTTCCCGTTTGAATTTTTTCGTCGTGGTCGGTCATGGCATCTAAGGTTTGAAAACCCTGCACCTGAATTTGTACTTTTCCCAATCCACCCATATTGGCCGGAATGGTTAAATAAACTGTACAGGTTTTTCCTATTGCATTGCGTAAATCAAGTGTACCCGATTCGGTGAGTTTGCCCATAAAGTACATCAGTGAAGCCATTATGGTCATCATTATTAAGCCGGCCAAAACCGAAATGGCAACCGAAACGCCGGGGTTTAAGCCTCCTTTGATGCAAATGATGCCTGTCCAGCCAAAAATTGTGAAAAATGCAATTAAGTTTTTTAAAGTTAGAAACTGGAAGTCAATTCCGGTGTCGCTCTCAACTGATGCATCGGCATCGCCATCGGCAGCCATTTGGTCAACATCGCCACCAATAAAAGTGAGTACCAGTTGAATGAGAAATAAAACTGTAAAGGGTATGGCTATCAGCCAGTTGATTTTTTCGAATGTGGCCAACTCAGCCCACCATCCCGACATTGATAATATCATAATTAGCAGAATTGAATAGTTAGTAATTTTAGTTTCATTCCAAAATTAAAATAAATTTTTGATATATATTTTTTTATTTTGAAAAACTAAACAAGCTACTGTTACAGATTTTAGAAATTGGCATTTGGATAATGCCCGGCAGCCAAGCAAATATTTTATTGTGTGGCAAATATGCTTCGATAATGCAGGCGAATTTGATTCGACTCAAAATATTAGGAAACAAATTTATCTCGCCCTGACTTTTTTAATGATTTTATTCCTATCTCGGGCTTGTATTTTAATATTTGCATTTTTATCGTCCAGACTAACAAGCATTTAAGTATCTGTAGAAAAAATACCTGAAATCGTTAAAACTTGCAATAAAAGCATAGTTTAATAATTAAGATGCTATATTTGAGAAGTGTTATCTTAAACAATAAACCGAATGAACACCTCTTTCGACATAGTAATGCGCGAAAATGATTTTGTGCTTTACCAAAACAACCAAGTATTGTTAACGCCCAATGGTAACGAAACTGCGCACAGCAACGCCCGCTTGTTGCGCATGGTCATTACTTCCGAAATTGCGGGCAAAAAACAGGGCATGCAACCCATCGCCTTGCTTCAACAGCTTGCCGACTCGTTGGCCGGAACCATTCAAGCTTCAACTACCGATGCTCAAGAGGTGCTTCAGTCCGATCCGTTATTGCACAGCAGCTTGCAAAAGGGAAATGTTGAACAAATCATGAATCATCAAAGCGGTTTGTTCGATTTTGTTTTCCTGAACAGTTCATCGTTGGCCTCGGCAGTGGGCAGTTTTTTAAGCCGAAAAGAACCCGGCACTACAAGCAATGCTTACCTGGCCGAAAGTATTCAAACCCTTGCGCCCGAGCAGCAAGTGGTGCTCGATGTTTTGCACAAACACCACCGCTTGGGTTTGCTGGTTCATTTATTATTGATAAAAGGATTTTTGTCGGTGTCGGAATATGTGGCCGCAATTATTGTGTTGGAAATGAGAACAGCCGAAGATGCTTCGCCTTTTTCCGATTTGGATTATATTGATAAGCGTTCGATGGTGCTGGCTCACAACGCGCTGGTGGCTACCGATTTTCTGACGCTATGCAACGAGACGAACAAACTGTCGGTAATCGAAGAAATTATACATCGTGGCGAGGACGGGCAAACCGAATTCAAAAGCACTTTGCGTTGGGACTTGCGGCAAGCCAAAAAAAGCCCCGATATTGAACATGCCTCGCTTAAAACCATTTGCGCTTTTCTGAACAGCGAAGGCGGCGAACTGCTTATTGGTGTGCGCGACGATGGCAGCATCGAAGGCATCGAAACCGACCAATTCGACAACGATGATCGCTTTTTACTGCACCTTTGGATGTTGATTAAAACCACCATGGGACACGAGGTGATTGAGTGGGTAAAAACATCGCTCCAAAAATTCGGCGACAAAACCGTGTGCCGTGTAAACTGCAAAAAGGCTACCAAGCCGGTTTTCCTGAACCATAAAAACAGCGAATCGTTTTATGTGCGCGTTGGTCCGGCCAGCAACAGCCTCGAAATTAGGGCAGCGCTTAAATACATCGAAGAGCACTTTTAAT
>JAFGAF010000029.1 GCA_016933815.1 Prolixibacteraceae bacterium | reverse complement strand
TGGATTCGATTCGCCCTGATGCAACAAAATACCTTTAATTACGCCATCGTTTTGAGCAAGCTTTGCAAGTTCAACCAAACGACCATAAGGATTGCCTCCATAGTTTTCAATCCAGCCCTTCATCCAACCGGGAGCGTTTTCGACATAACTTTGGTAATTTTCTTTGTCGAACAACTCAATTTTACAACCGCCCACCGAAACATTAATGAGCCCCACTTTAACTTTAGCAGGAAGGTTTTCGATCAAAGTACGGCCAAAATAATCGGCCGGCGAAATGCCCGCGTTGCAATCGCAAATGGGCGGTGTGGCCGTGTACCAGTTGCCCTTAATGCGTCCTTTATCGGGACAATCCATGGCACTCATCATTTTCAACCGATCGTCAACAGTCGAATCCTGCGCTTCGGCACGAGCAGCCCCTGCCATGTTCGATTGTCCAAAACACAGGTAAATGTGAAAATCTTCTTTATTTGTTTTCTTTTCGGTACACGAAGTAAACGCTAGTAAAATCAAAACAAACGATAAAACAGAAAGCTTCATATCTTTAGATTTAATTGGTTTTAATTTTTATTCCCCCACTCTTTTCCATCGGGCGTACGTCTCCACTCAAAATAAGCATCCATAACTTTAAGTGATGCTTCATCGGGTACAGGTCCTATTTGAGGCTGTGCTTTGAGGTACATCACCTGTGGATTATTGTTAGTAAATACAGGCCATTGAGACACATTTTCGCCATTGGGGTTTCCGTATTTAGCAAAGTTGATCCAGTAAGTCCCCATGATTTCCGAAATTTCGAAATCGGCAGGAGTAAAACGAGGGTTCTTTTTATCGAGATTCATAAAAACATAGGCTACATCAACACCATGCGGTGTACCGTGGTCGGCCTGAGGCGAGTTTTCGGGATATTGCGGATGCTGATCGAAATAATACAAATACACGGGCGAATGTCCGGTTTGGGTTTGTAAACGCGCCCAACTCCATGTTGGCCAGCCAAAAGCTGCATCGCGCATCAAGTTTCGGGCTGAACGGGCAACAACATTATCGGTGAGAGGGTATGCAGCCAAAAGTTTATCGGCATAAGGGCCAAAACGCTCATTCAAATAAGCAATGTATTCTTCGGAAGTGCGCCCTGAAGGAAAACTAAGACCTTCGTCGGAATTGTAGCCAATAAGCACAGGCACATCGTTATAATTTCCATTCTTGTAAAGCGTAAACTGATCGTCGGGGATTACATGTCCATCAACAATCGGCCAGCCTCCGGGCATTGTCCATCCACGTGGAATCAGGTTTTCGGCATCAACTTCCCTAAGTTTTTCAATTGACGAAACGCCAAAACTTTTTGCATATTCAACTCCGTCCTGCTCGGCCTGTTCGAGGGTTTTCATGTTTTCGCCCGGATAGGTTGTTGGCCGGGTAGGCCCAAACGAGCCACCACTTTGCGAAATGGCACCATGAAACAATCCTCTAGCCAATGGCGATGCACACAACATGCTCACAGCAATGCCTCCGGCCGATTCGCCAAAAATGGTCACTTTACCGGGGTCGCCACCAAAGGCTTTTATATTGTTTTGTACCCATTGCAATCCGGCAATCATATCGAGCAAACCATAATTCCCCGAAACATTGTTGGGATTTTCGGCACTCAGTTCGGGATGGGCCAAAAAGCCGATTTGCCCTACCCTGTATGCAACACTTACCACTACAACACCTTTACGGGCAAGGTTTTCGCCATTATGCACCGGATCGGAGGTAGAACCAAAACTGAATCCACCGCCATAAATCCACACCAGCACAGGCAATTTTTCGTTGGCTGCTTTTGCCGGGCTCCACACATTCAGGTAAAGGCAGTCTTCGCTTTTACCCGAAGCAGGATTGCCACCTTGCATTGGCGCCGGAGCATATTCGCTTGTTTGCTTTACGCCCTCCCATTTTTCGACAGGCTGCGGTGCTTTCCACCGCAAATTGCCCACAGGTGGTGCTGCAAACGGAATGCCTTTGTAAATAGCCATATCCTCGGTTAGGGTTCCCTGAATGATACCGCCATCGACCTTTACCTGACCGGGCTGAAGTTTTGTGCAGGCACCCAACAAAAGCATGGCGACTGCAAGCAATAAGGTGTTGATTTTCATTTTTTTATATCTTAAATTATATTATCCTTTCATAAACAAAGGATTGCTTCGCGTTGCTACCAATAACAGAATTATGTATTAATCCTTACGAAAACAAATTGACAAATTATCATTCTTATTGCGAAATTCTGCTTTCCGGCCAGAGCGCTGTCGTTCTTTTATTGAACAAACTACCGTGGCCGGAGATGGTAATTACCTCTTTCCCCCGCATTTTATACGGGGCTATTATTGTTTGACCCCTCAGGGGTCTCCCCTTGTCATCGCCAAATTGTGTTCAAGAATTTGGCTAGCAACGAGATATGTCGCTTTACTGTTTCGCAATAAACCGCCATTGCAAGCAACCCGAATCAATCTGTAAGTAATATCATATTTCTATTTTTTCCAAAGGTTGGGCAAAAATCGGTAATACAACAGGTGGCGCCATGTGCTCCAGTCGTGGCCACCATGTCCGCCTATGTAGTAATCGTGTTCAATTTCATGTTTTGTTAAAGCGTCACAAAGGGCCTGAACCCTGGCGTTAAAAAAGCCCTGAGCTTCTTTAGTGCCTTGGCCTATAAATAAATAATCAACTTTTTTGTTT
>JAFGAF010000310.1 GCA_016933815.1 Prolixibacteraceae bacterium | reverse complement strand
GTTGGTCGTCTGTTTCTTTTAATAATGTAAATTTGAGCCAGTTAAAGTTGATGCCTTCGCAGTTGAAAACAATACGCAACAGGTGTTGCCCTTTGGGGAGTTCAATTTCGGTACTAAAAGTTTCCCACGCTTGCCATCCGGCGGTTTCGGGTATGTTAATACTTTTAAGTTGATTACCATCGAGAAGTAAATCCGGACTGCAAGCCCATCCGGCATGTCTTACTTCGAATTGATAAATCCCCGGAAAAGTAATGTCAAGCAGGTATTCCATCCAATCGCCGTTGTTTATGTGTGCTGTATTTAGCCCGCCGCCTTCGTCGGAGGTGTTTTGGGTTTGCACGCCAAACATATTTGTGTAGTCTTCGGCCTGAATTACAAACTCTTTCTTTTGAGTGTTCTGTATTACTAAAACCGAGTCGATATATTTGCCCATGCTTTCGATGTAAACCATGGCCTGAATATCGACACTGTCGTTGTTATTTGTGTTGCTGAAAATATTGATGCCTGCGCTGCCATTGCCTGATTCATTTGAGAACTCAATCCAATTAGCATTGGTGCTTAAAGACCATTGCAAGTTGGTGTAAATGTCGAATTTAAATTGATAGCCGGCTTCGTAAGGCAGTTTGATAATTGAATCGGAAGTGTTGAAGTAGGTTGGTTTGCTGTTTGAAAAATGATTATGGTAATCGTTTTGAATAGCACTGGTCAGAAAAACCAATGGTGCGTTCCAGTTAATTGCAATTTCGTTGGTTGAATAGCTGCAAACTTCATCGACATATGCTTTGGCAGGTAAGGTTGATGGGTATTGGCTGGCTCCGCAATCGTCGTTGATGTTCGAAGGGTTTGGTCCCCCGGCCAACCAGCCCGGTATTGCGCCTTCAACATCATCGGCTATTGACAAGCGATGGTGAAAAAGAGTAGGGTATTTTGTTCCGAAACCCGAAACAAAGCAGTAGTCGGTGGCATTTTTTCCTAATAAATAATCGAGCGATGCAATTGCCGCATTGAAATATTTGGGATCTTGTGTAAGTTTAAATGCATGCATAAGCATCATTCCTGAGTTGGCGTAGCCCGAGTTGCTTCCCCAGTTAAAATATTCACCCGGTATTTGGTAAGCCGAGTTTTGAGTATTCAACACAAAGTCATCGGCCATCTTTAGTAGTATATTTTTGGCCAAAGTAGTGTCGGCTATATCGTTAAGTGTTTTACGATGGGTTAATAGCGAAATAAGGCCAAGGCTTTTAACGCTTGCCCAGCCGGGGGTGTAATATTTACCTTCGGTTAATGCAATATCGTTGTAGTATTTGCTGTTGCTGGTTGTGATGAAGAGTTCGCTTGCACACCACGAGAATTCGCCCGAAAAATTACTTGTGCTGTATTCACCTGTATTTACCTTGGGGTATCCATCTTGTGCTTCGGGGTTTTTGAAAACAACATCAGGGTTGTTGTTTGCCCAATTCCATGCTTTAAGTGCATTTTGCAATGCTTCGTCGGCAAAATCGGGCAAATGGTTTTTGTAAATACGTGCAGCCATAGCCATGAGCGCTGCATAATTCAGTGTTGCGGCTGTGCTTTTGGCTGTAACATAACGGGTAGCTGTAACTTTATCGGGCATAACAAAGCCCTGAAAACCGGCACAGGTTGTTTTATGATAAACACCACCGTCGGCAGGATCTTGCATGCTCATGACCCATTTTAGGTTCCAGAGTGCTTCGTCGAGTATGTCGGGGATACTGTTGTTGCTTTCGGGAATGTTCCAGCTCAGCGTATCGAAGTATTGCGGATAGGTTTCGTAGGCCGAAAGTAAAGTGAATGTGCTTACGCCCGAATTGACCACATATTTGTTGTAATCGCCTGCATCGTACCAACCGTAAGGTGTCGAAATAACTGTTCCTGCCGGGCGGCTTTCCGAAGCAGCCGAGGGTAAAACAATAACCCGTGTGTCTGGGTGTCCGGCTTTACGGGCATATACGCCGGCGTATTGTTCTTCAATAGCTATCGATGCACGGTTGAAATAGAAGGCTTTAGCGCTTCCTTTTACCAGTTCGGAATATACATTTGCTGCTATTTTGAAAGGGAAGGATTGCTCATGTCCTTCGACGTATAACACGTAGGTTCCGGGGATATCGAGCAAGGTAAAATCGGCAATTTTTACATCTTCGTCGGAATTTATATTGTATTTATTGTTTGTGAGCAAACCTGAGTAAACAGTTTGTAAAGTATTGGCTTCTTTAACCTCAAATGCTTCGGCATTAGTGTTAATAAGTAATGCTATTTTTTGGGCATTGGGCAAATAGCCAACCTGATTTAGTTTTATCGATATTGGATTTTGTGCAAATAATGTTGCCGAAAGCATTATCAATATTAACGTGAAAGTTTGTTTAAAATGTGTTGTAGTGCTCATTTGCTTATTACTTATTGAAATTGTTGTGTTTATTTCCAAATTACCACTTCGGCGGTTTTAAGTTTGGCTTGTCCCATAATTATTTGAGCTCCTTGGGGTACAGGTGCTGTTTGTTCGTTAGAATGAAAGTTAACGGCAACACCAAAGCCATCGCGATACGAAACAAACATGCCATGTGGTACATCTTGTGTTGTTAAATTGGCTCGCTTGTAAACTTCTTTCAAAACTTGTTTTTCGAAAGCCCCGTCGGCGGTTAAAATGCCAATATAAGTTACAGTGCCTTTGCCTAATTTATGGTGTAATACAGCGGCTTTGTTTTTATAAAACTGATTGGTGTAAGTGGCCCATTGTTCGGTGCCATTTTCGGCTATCAATACATCTCCCCAGATGTTCCAGTCATAAGTTTTTCCAAATAAGCTTACTTCAGCCTTGTAGTCGGCCGGAAGTACATCGTAGCGTTCAATTTCTCCACCAATCAGTTTGTATATTGGTCCGGCCCATTTGTCTTTCCAAAAATGGCCGTTAGTGTTTTTATGTCCGGTGCGGCAGCTTAAAACAAGGTGTCCGCCGTTATTAACGTAGTTTTCCCATTTTTCGATCAGCTCGGGACTAATCATTTCGTAATTAGGTGCAACCAACACTTTGTATTGCGAAAAATCGTCGGTTTCTTCAACAAATGTTACAGGTACTACCAGGTTCTTAAGCTGGTTGTAAATGGTATAATCCCCTTCTTTATTCCACAGTTTGGTTTGTGGCTGATTTTGGAGCGACCACAAATTGTCGTATTTCAACAAATAGGCTGCACGTCGGGCTTCGTAAAAATCGGGGTTTTTATCGGGTTTATGGTTTTTGCGCAGGTTTCTGATTTCGGTGTTGAATTGCATGTATTC
>JAFGAF010000309.1 GCA_016933815.1 Prolixibacteraceae bacterium | reverse complement strand
TTCAACCACCTTATAAAAAAGGCAAACGGACAGGATACATTTATAAAAAACGGCAACGTCATTGAAACCGTTGAGAGTTGCATTGATTTAATCGGTTCGCACTTCCGTGAGGTCGAGGAGCTGGCAAGTATGCTTCAAGGTGATTCGCTCAAAGATACATGCCGTAACATTTTCAATTTTTCATACACCTATTTGCAATATCAAAAAGATGAAGACGGAACAGAGCAGCTCCGTACCCCTTCACGTTCATGGCTTGACGGACAAATCAAGTTCAAACAAAAAGGGAGGCAATCAGCAGGGATTGACTGCGATGATTACAGCATTTTTGTGGGTTCGCTATTAAAATGTCTGGGTATTCCTTTTAAACTTCGTGTAACCAAATACGATGGCAAAAAGAATTTTCAGCATATCTATGTGATTGTTCCTGCGGTGGGTGATTCAGAGGACGAAATAGTTATTGACCCGGTTCTTTCAAAATTCGATTACCAAAAACCATACAGCTTTGAAAAGTCCGATTTTAACATGTCTCCGCTGCAATTAGCAGGGCTTCGGGGTTTTGACGGCATAACAGGTACAAGTGCTTTGGGTTTACCCATATCAGTTCTATCAGGCATTGATTTGGCTGGTGGCAGTCAGGTTCAAACAGGTCACGAAGAACTCATTGCCATTGTTTCGGGAGTTGATTTTGATGATGCCATAAACGGATTGGGCGATGCAGAAGATGCCACCTACAACTACTTAGTCCGCACCCGGAATTTCCTTTTAAAGAACCGGGACAACAAGGATAAAATGGCACATATCCAAAACCCCGACCAATTCATTAATATGCTCGACCAGGCAATTAAGTTTTGGAATACACCGCAACGTGATTCGGTACTGGACAAACTATCGGATATTGAAGAAAAGCTTGCAGAAAAAGGGCTGATAAAATACGATTCAGAAGCCATACAGGGATTAGCCGAACTCGATGAGCTGGACGATGAAATGGATGGTTTAGGCAGAAAAAAAAGACGCAGTGGAAGATTTTTCAAAGCAATTAAAAAGGTTGGTAAGAAAATCGGGAAAGTTGCAAAGAAAGTTGTAAAGGCAATAGTGAAGTTTAATCCATTATCCATTGCAATACGAGGGGGATTATTGGCAGCCCTCCGTCTTAACATGTTCGGCATAGCAAAAAAAATGCAATATGCTTATTTACCCGATAACCTGGCAAGCAAGTATAATCTCGACCCTGCAAAACATGCCAAGCTGAAAAAAGTACACGGCAAAATTAAGAAACTGTTTAAGGGCTTGCAGGGCAAGGAAGATAATCTAAGGAAAGCCATACTGAAAGGAGCAAAACAAAAAAGCCCCGATTTTTCGCTTAAAGGCATGGCAGGCATCATCGGTGAACTTCAAGCATTAGAAGCTCTCGGCGAATTGGGTGAACTAGGAAATTTGGGTGCAGTTGCTACCGCAGCATCGGTAACCGCAGCAAGCGGTGTTTTAGCTAAAATAGGAAGTTGGTTAAAGCCGATTAAAAACATCTTTTCAAAGGTTAAAGGGAAGTTCAAAAAAGCAGCCCCTGCAACACAAGCAGTATCGCAGTTTAGCAACCAATCTGTACCAAATACACAGGCTTATTCCCCATCAACAAACCTACTGCCACAAACAAGCAGTTATGCATCCCAACCCATTATGAAATCCGGGAATTTTTCGGCACAGACATCACCATCAACCACCGTTCCCAACCCAAATACCAACCCTAAAAAGAAAATAAGCAAGGGCGCAAAAATTGGTATTGGTTTGGGCGTTGCAGCATTACTTGGTACAGGAGCGTATTTCATGTTCCGCAATAAAGGCAATCAATCAACAAAAAAAGCCACTCCGAAAAAATCCCCCGAAAAAAAATCTTTAGGAAGCATTGAGCTTCAATAATTAATGAATCAGTAATTAAAAATTAGAAACATGGCAGTTAAAAAAACAACGTCAGGTGGTGGCACCAGAGCTACCAAAATTG
>JAFGAF010000308.1 GCA_016933815.1 Prolixibacteraceae bacterium | reverse complement strand
GCACATGAACATGTTGATGGTTACATTAGAGATAACTGCTTGTTCCGCGAAGAGATTGATATTTACGATAAAATGTCGGCTCAAATTAAATATGCAAACAATGCAGTGGTCAATTATTCGTTAACAACATACAGTCCGTTCGAAGGTTGGCGAATTGCTTTCAATGGTATCGATGGACGCATTGAAGCCTGGCTCGATATTCCTTACCAAAAGAATGAAGAGCTCAATCAGGAAGCCTTGCATAAGCTCGAAATGTCGCAGGATGCAGGCGACTTCATGGTTCACGAACCGGTAATTGTGCATAAATTGTGGAACAGTCACGAAACCCAATTGGTGTCGTACGACAGGCGCGGACACGGAGGAGGCGATGCTCGCTTGCAAGCTAAAATATTTAAGAACCCCGAAGCTGCCGATCCGTTCAAGCATTCGGCCGGCAGCCGCGATGGAGCCTTGAGCGTTTTGATTGGAGTGGCAGCACGCAGAAGTATTGAGCAAAATAAATTGATAAAAATTGCCGATTTGACCGATATTAAAATTTCGCCTAATCGCGAAAGCTAATTGATAATTATGATGATTAAAAATATGTATTTGATTTACCGAAAATTCGGGCTTTTAATGCTTATTGCACCGTTTTTTCTGGTATCGTGTAAAAATATTAACCAAACAACCGAACTAAAGTTGGCCCATGGGCTCGACCCGTCGCACCCTGTTCATAAAGGCATGGTTTACATGGGGCAGGTGCTCGACGAAATTTCGGAAGGTAAGATGAAGCTTGAGATTTATCCGAGTGGACAACTTGGTACCGAACAACAAAATATTGAATTGCTGCAAATTGGCAGTTTGGCCATTACCAAAGTTTCGGCAGCAGTGCTCGAAAGTTTTACCGATAACTATCAGGTTTTGGGGCTTCCGTACATTTTTAAATCGAAGGAACATTCGTATAAAGTACTCGATGGCGATGTTGGCGAAGAGCTTTTGCTAAGCATCGATCGTTACAATATGCGGGGGCTTTGCTTTTACGATGCAGGTGCGCGCAGTTTTTATACCATCAACAAGCCAATTAATCATCCCGACGATTTGAAGGGGATGAAAATTAGGGTGATGCAAAGCCAAACAGCCATGGGGCTTATCAGGGCAATGGGCGGTTCGGCAACTCCTATTTCGTGGGGCGAATTGTACACCGCGCTGCAAAGTGGGGTAGTCGATGGAGCCGAAAACAACCCACCAAGTTTATATACTTCGCACCATTACGAAGTGTGTAAATATTACTCGATCAATGAACACACCATGGTTCCCGACGTGTTGGTAGTCAGTACCGTTGTTTGGAATAAACTAAGCGATCAGGAAAAAAAATGGCTTAGCGAAGCTGCAAAACGTTCGGTGCCTAAACAACGCGAATTATGGGCAGAGTCGGAGCGCGAATCGCTTCGTATTGTTCAGGAAAATGGTGTTGTAATAAATTATCCCGACAAGGCGCCTTTTGCCGAAAGGGTTGAACCAATGATTGCCGAGTACGAAAAACGGCCCGAATTGAATGATTTGATTAAACGTATTAGAGAGGTGGAATAAACAGCTATGGATCTACGTAAAAATGTCGATAAAGTTTTAGAATTTGTTTTAATAGGTTTAGTGATAGTACTTATTGCCGATGTTTCGTGGCAAGTGATCAGTCGCTACCTGTTATCTGCTCCCAGTTCGTTTACCGACGAATTGGCCGGTTATCTCCTCATTTGGGTTGGTGTGCTTGGAGCTGCATATGTGGCAGGAAAACAAGAACACCTGGCCATCGATTTGTTATTGCAGAAATCGTCGCCCGAAAGGCAACGCAAGCTGATAATAATTATCAATGTAATTATTTTGCTTTTTGCTGTAACTGTTATGATTGTTGGTGGTGCCTGGCTGGTGATAACCCGTTTTAAATTTGGCGTTTTATCGGCGGCGCTTCATCTTCCCTTGGGATATGTTTACATGGTAATGCCTTTAAGCGGCTTGCTCATTGTTTATTATTCAATTGAGATCATTAGGGAACAATTTAAAAACCGTAGTACTAAATAAACCTCTATAATTGAGGATAAAAGCATTTAATATGGAATTTCTTGGAATAATAATATTGGTAGTCAGTTTTGTATTGTTGCTGGTTTTGGGCGTACCCATTGCCTTTAGTATAGGCATTTCGGGCATTTTAACCATGTTGGTCAGTATCGACTCGTTGGCTGCCGTTACTACATTTGCACAGCGAATGGCTACCGGCCTCGATAGTTTTGCGCTATTGGCCATCCCGTTTTTTATATTGGCCGGAAATATTATGAACAGGGGCGGTATTGCCATGCGCTTGATTAACCTGGCAAGGGTTGTGGTTGGTCGTTGGCCCGCCGGATTGGCCTTTGTGAATGTTTTTGCTAATATGCTGTTTGGTGCCATATCGGGCTCCGCTGCGGCTTCTGCTTCGGCAATTGGTGCCATTATGAAAGGCGAAATGAAACGCGAAGGATACAACGAAAACTTTAGTGCTGCGGTTAATATCTCATCGGCTACAACCGGCTTGTCTATTCCGCCCAGTAATATTTTAATTGTTTACTCACTGGCCAGTGGTGGCGTTTCGGTAGCTGCACTTTTTGTTGCAGGTTACTTGCCGGGAATTCTTACCGGGGTAGCTATAATGTTAATGGCAATGAGCATGATGGTTTATCAAAGCAAAGGTTTAAAAGCTGTTGTTAAATCGTTGTTGACTGTTTTTAGCGTAATGGCAGCTTTAGTGTTGGTGGGCTTTGGATTAAATGCAGCAAACAATGCTTCGGGCTTACTTTTTGGTATTGCCGTTTTTGTGCTTAGCGCGCTTGTTTTATTTTATATTGGCCGATTGGCGTATAAGAAACCGAAAGGTTTTAAGCGTGCCTTGAAAATACTTTGGGATGCAGTACCCAGCTTAATGTTGCTGGTGATTGTTATTGGCGGTATTTTGGCAGGCCTTTTTACCGCTACCGAAGCTTCGGCAGTAGCTGTTGTTTATGCTTTGGTTCTGGCCTTGATTTATAAAGAAATGAAAATTACCGATCTTCCGCAGGTTATATTGCAGTCGGTTCGAACTACATCAATTGTATTGCTGTTGGTGGCTACTTGTATTGGCCTTTCGTGGATTATGGCCTATGAAAATATTCCGCAAAACGTGAGTGATTTACTCTTGGGTTTAAGCGATAATAAGTATGTTATTCTTCTGATTATTAATTTAATATTGCTCATTGTGGGTGTGTTTATGGACATGACTCCGGCTGTTTTGATTTTCACGCCAATTTTCTTGCCCATTGTAACCGAAATGGGGCTCGATCCCATTCACTTTGGAATCATTATGGTGCTGAACTTAAGCGTAGGATTATGTACTCCGCCTGTTGGATCGGTACTGTTCATTGGTTGCAGTGTAGCCAATGTTCGTATCGAAAAGGTTATTAAGCCTTTGATTCCCATGTTTATTGTGATGATTTTTACATTGTTACTGGTAACATACATTCCGCAAATTAGCATGTGGTTACCCAATTTATTCGGTTTATAAATTTAAATTATATGAGAAAAATAGGAAAATACTCGTTTGGAGTTGGCGACCGCTTTGCCCATCAGGGTAAGGCACAGCTGAAAGCCTTCGTAGCTGCCAAAGAACAACTGGGAATTGAATTTACACCGGTTTGGAACAAATCGAACCGCGAACATACAACCATTGGTACTCAACCTGCTTCGGTTCGTAAAGAAGCCGATGAAGCTGTTGCTGCTCTTGGCTGGCAAGGCGATTATTTTGTCGATGCCGATCATATTAACCTTAATAATGTGGAGGCTTTTGTTGAGCCCAGCGATTTTTTCACCATCGATGTGGCCGATTTCATTGGCGAAGCTTCGACTGAATCCGATGTTCAGCAATTTATTGCCAATCATCAGTCGT
>JAFGAF010000307.1 GCA_016933815.1 Prolixibacteraceae bacterium | reverse complement strand
TCAATGTAATCGAAAAAATCAAACCCATTTACTTGTAAAACCGGAACATTAATATCGAAATATTGTGCACGTTGTTTGGTGTCGGTTTCATTTTTAGGTTTGAGGCTTATGTTTTTTGACAATAAGCTTTGCGCGTTTTGTTGATAGGCAATGTGTTCAATATTAAAAACATGTCGGTTGTCGGGCAAATCAAAATTCAACTCTGCCAAATCGATCATTACATTGTCGTAGTTTGTTTCAAATTTGTCGTTTTTGTTTGCAATGTTCAATTTGTCGAGTTCGAAATTGATTTTGGTATTGGCAATTGTTTTGCTTTGCTGATTTTCATATTTCGCTACTTCGAGCAGCCCATTTTCGATAATTATTTTATTGGCTTTAAGTAGTTGGAGGTTTTTAAGCAAGAAAACAGGCTTTTTATTCTCTTTTTCAGCACTTTGTTTTACTTTATTGTTGAGCAATAGCTTCATTTTTGGCTGGTGAATTTTTAATTGGTCAATGGGCATTTCACCATTTTTTAGCAGGCCAAATATGTCGGTTTTATTGATATCGATCAATGGTGATTCGGCAAAAAAGGTGAGTGGCATTTTTTCGAACCATGTCGATAATATCATTGGATAAAGTTTTACATCTTTAATATAAATACGGTTTTGGGTCGAAAGGATTCCTATTTCGGCGGCATCAACTCTATGAACATTATCGGCCAGGGTAAACGAGTGTTTTTTCAAAATAAGGTCAATATCGTCGGAGAACAGGAGTTTGTCATTTTTTTGATCCGATTGGCTGTTGATTTCAAAATTGATCATTTTTATTGAAAAGTCGTTCGAAAGGGCAAACTCATTTTCGTCGCTTTTGTGTTGAACCAGATTCAGTTTACCGTCAATCATGTTGAGTTGTTTGATGGTAACACTTTTCATGTAGTCCGAAATTAGATTGTAAATGTTGGTACTGTCGGGTTGTATGTTGTTTTCGACTTTCCACTGTCCGAATTTCTCGAAATTCAAAACGGGATTGTGAATGTTGAATTTGTTAATGTAAAGTTCTTTGTAAAAAAACGCCCGATGCAGGTTGGCATTGTAAAGCTCAATTTTGGGAAAATCGAAATCGAACCAAACACTGTTGGTTGAGTCGTTAGGCGCCTTTGATGATTGCATGTTCGGTTTTAGTTTCATGCTAAAAATGCTGGCTTTTTGGCCTTCGCTCGAAAGATTTAGTGAATCGACCGTAAGTAAATGTGATTCGTTGGCCAGTTGCAAATCGATATTGTTAAATTTAAGTTCAAAATTGTCGGCAAAGAATATTTTATCGCTTTCATAAAACGTAACACTATCAACCGAAAGTTGCGATAAAAAGAAATCGAAACCGGTATGGAAAAAACCTTTTTTATCGTCGTCCGATATGTAGTCGTAAGTTATCTCACCTTTTTCAATGTAGGTGTTTTCAACATAAATGCCCTTAAGGTAATCTTGTGTTTTTTCGAGTATCAAACTTTTGTCTTTTTTATTTTTTTGCCTGATGGTGTTGGGGCTAAAACTCACTTTTACAAAAGGTTCGCTAATAATAAACTCCGACATTGGCACCAATTGGTGGTGGTACATTTCGTGAAAATCGACTCCCGAAAAAGCAATACTTTTACACTTTGCTGTAATATTTGTGTTGACTGACAATTTGTTGGCCTTGGCCAAAGGTTCGAACAAAATGTTACCTGTTGTAAGTTTGTTTTCAGTCGAACTGGCTTTAACGTTCGAAATATTTAAACGGTGAACTTTATCGACATGGAAGAGGGTAAATAAACCCATGTTTATTGAAAAATCGCGGGCAGAAAAAATTCGTTCGGTATTTTTAAAAGAGCTGCTATCGCCATAAAAATCAAAAAAGCTAATATCGAGCTCTTGAAAGTGCTGAGCCACACTGTCGTTGTTCGACGGAATGAGTTGAACATCGGCCTGATTGATTGAAAAACGGCTTATTCGAGCCCATTTTAGGCGGTTTTCCACCAGTTTATACAGGTCGATTTCGTTTAATGGCGTACCCTGACTGATTCGGTTGCTGAATTTAATTTTGATCGACGGTTTTTCAATTTCAAACAAATCGATGCTTATGGTGTCCGAAAAATATATGTGCCCCAGGTTAGGCGCTTCAATTACCATTTGGGGCATGTAAACAGTATATTGGTTCTCAAACCTGAGTGTGTCGCTAATTGGTTTTAAATTAACCTCTTGGGCGGTAATGTTTGATTTAAAAACCGACATCGATATTTTTTCGATATTTATTTGATGCAGACTATCGGGCAAAACTGAATTGTAATGGCTGAGGTTAAGCAAAATATCCGACACATCGAAAGGAAACGGATATTCGGTGAATTTTATGCCGCCAATTTTAAAATGGTGCAATTCGATATTTATTTCAGGTGCCTTTGTTTTAAGTTCGCCCAAAAGGTTCATGTTCAGCCTTGCATTATTTATAAAAATACTGTCCGAAAAAATTTCTGAAAAGAATGGCAAATTAAGGGTGTCGCCTTTATTTAACTGGTTGAAATTCAATTGGTCTATTTTAACCTCCTGGCCGCTTTGCATTTTTAACACCGGATCGTCGATTTTGATTTTTTCGATTTTCAAACGCCTGTAAAGCAGTAGTTTTGAATAGCTGATGCCTCTTAGCAAAAGCTTTTGTGCATCGAAGCTGTATTTCGGCTGCAAAGTATCATTTATCAAAACTGAATCGGGGGTAAGGCTAAAATTGTTAATTGTAAATTGTTTTTTTGAAAAATCAATGTTAATTGAATCAAACGAAATACGATAAGTATGGTCGGTTTTTTCGTAAACCAGTTGGGGCAAATATTTCGAAGCAATTGTTTCGGCTTTGTATAAAATGGATGAAATTAAGGCAACGGAAACGAGAAATAGGGCAATAAAAGTTATTAAGAGAACCTTTCCCCATTTAAAATGCCGTTTGTTTTTGTCATCATTCATAACTTTATGCAAAATAGTAAGAAAAATCATACAATAAAATAAAAACAAAAAATGTTGATAATATTTTATTAACAACGCCACAGCTAAACGGTTTATTTATCGCGCTTGAAGAAAACTAGTGCATCATGCTGATTTTTTTCTTAGATTTATCGGCATATTTGTGTTCACTAATACCAAAATGTAATGAAGAAAAATTTACTGCTTTTCGTATTAATAGTTTTTCCGTTTACCTTGCTTGTGGCGCAAGAAAACAAACAGCCCGACGAAGGTAAGCAAGGGTGGAACTTTGGGGCTTTGCCTGCAATAACATATAATACCGATTTGGGTTTTCAGTATGGTGCTGTGGTTAACCTGTTTAATTATGGCGACGGATCGCATTACCCAAAGTATTTGCACAATATTTATATTGAAGCTTCGAGGTTTACTAAAGGAAGCGCTATTTATCGATTGTCATACGACTCTGAATTTTTGATACCCGGAATTCGTGTTACTTCCGATTTGGCATATTTGCCTGATGAAGCCTATGATTTTTATGGTTTCAATGGTTTTGAATCGAAATACAATAAGAGTTGGATTCAAACTTTTTTATTGGATGATAATGGCGATGAAATTCGCAATGACGAAGGTTTTAGGACTTTAAACCCCGACTATAAATCCAGGGTATTTTACAAATACCAAAACAGAACATTCCGTTTTAAAACCGATTTGCAATTTCCAATTGGAGAAAGCCCATTTTTAGCCTTGGTTGGTTTTAATTTGCAGAGTTTTAATATATCAACTGTAAATATTGATAAACTTAACAAGGGCAAACTTGAATACGCCGAGTTGGATAAAGACAGTAAGAAAACTCCTATACTTCCCGAGGTTGCAACTTTATACGATGAATATGTAAATTGGGGAGTTATACCCGACGAGGAAAAAAACGGAGGTTTTATACCTTTATTAAAAGCCGGTGTAGTTTTCGATACCCGCGACAATGAGCCTAATCCGATGAAGGGTTTATGGACTGAAGCATTTTTGTTTGGCGCACCAACCTTTAATTTACCAACAGCAGGATTTTTAAAGTTGAACCTTACGCACCGACAATATTTTACATTAATTGAACGCGATTTGTCGTTTGCTTACCGGATTGGTTATCAGGGTACTCTTGCTGGCCATGCTCCTTTCTATTATCAAACTCAAATTGAAACATCATTAATGAAAGATCAGCTTGGTTTAGGTGGTAGTAAAACCATTCGGGGTATTAACAGAAACAGGGTAGTTTCCGATGGTTTTATATATGGAAATGCTGAAATACGTTGGAAAGCAGTTCATTTTAATTGGATTAACCAGAATTTCTATATCGGGTTAAACGGATTTTTCGATTTTGGCAAAGTTGTTCAGGAAATTGATGTTGAGAGTTTGGTTGCACCTTTAAGCAGCATTCCTCAGCCCGATTATTTTGATTTTGCATCAGCTGATAAACTTCACTTAAGCTATGGTGCGGGTATGCGCATTGTTATGAATCAAAATTTTGTGATCGCAGTTGATTTCGGTAAGGCAGTTGATCCTCAGGATGGAAATACCGGGCTTTACATCGGCCTGAATTATTTGTTTTAGAAATAATTGAAATTTTTTATAAAAAGAAGTCATTGGTCATATTTATTGAACAATGGCTTTTTTTATTTTGTTAGCTCTATTTAAAGCAATTAAAAAAAATCTCATGAGAACACAGTCTGTTATTATAGTGTTATTATCGGTAATGATAGTTGCCGCATGTAATCAGCCTATGAAAAAAAAGTCAATTAATGCAAGTCAGTTTACAGCACCTCCTGTAGCCGAAAAATCCGATTCGGTTTTAAGCATGCACGGTCATACGCGTATCGATCAGTATTTTTGGATGCGTTTGAGCGATGAGCAAAAAATGGCTGCCAAACCCGATGCTCAAACACAAAAGGTTTACGATTACCTTAATGCCGAAAACGATTATACCAATATGGTTTTGCAATCGACTAACGATTTACAGGATAAGCTATTCGACGAAATTGTTGGCCGGATAAAACAAACCGATGAATCGGTGCCGTATTTTAAAAATGGATATTGGTATTATGTGCGTTACGAAGAAGGCAAAGAATACCCAATTTATTGCCGAAAGGCTCAAAGCCTCGATAACGAAGAACAAATCCTGATTAATGCCAACCAACGTGCCGAGGGGTATAGTTATTACAATGTTAGCGGCCTGCAAGTGAGCAATAACAATAAAATATTGGCTTTTGCCGAAGATACGCTCAGCCGTCGTATTTATACCATTAGGTTTATGAACCTCGAAACAGGTGAGATTTTGCCCGATAAAATTGATAATACAACCGGTGGCGGAGCTTGGGCTAACGATAATCAACACTTTTTTTACACATCGAAAGATCAGGTTTCGCTTTTGTCGAACAAAATTTGGCGCCACAAACTGGGTAACGATAAAGATGTGCTGGTTTATAAAGAGAAAGATCCTTCGTATTATATCGGTGTGTATAAATCAAAATCCGATAAATATGTAATTATTTGGAACGGAAGTACTTTGTCGTCCGATTATCATCTTGTACCTGCCGATAATCCAACAGCTAAACCGGTTAATTTCACTCCGCGCGAAGCTGTTCACGAATACGATATTGTTCATTTTGAAGACAAATTTTACATTGTTACCAATTGGGACGCTAAAAACTTCAGGTTGATGGAAACACCTGAAAATGCTACATCGAAAGAAAATTGGAAGGAAGTTTTGCCACATCGTGAAGATGTTTTGTTAGAAGAACTCGAAATTTTTAAAGATTACCTGGTAGTGAACGAACGCAAAAATGCCCTAAACCAATTGCGCATCATGAACCAGCACAACGGCGAAGAGCATTATCTCGATTTTGGTGAACCTGCCTATGTTGCTTACATTTC
This sequence comes from Prolixibacteraceae bacterium, assembly GCA_016933815.1. Classification (GTDB taxonomy): domain Bacteria; phylum Bacteroidota; class Bacteroidia; order Bacteroidales; family Prolixibacteraceae; genus Roseimarinus. Next base: position 1,322 of record JAFGAF010000307.1, on the reverse strand, counting down.
AACTAACCCCGAGTTCGATAGCAATCAATTGCGGTTTGCCTATTCGTCGCTTACAACGCCTTCGTCAACCTTCGATTACAATATGAAGGAACGGACCAAAGAGTTAAAAAAACAACAGGAAGTTGTTGGTGGACACAATCCGCTCGATTATGTTACTGAAAGATTATACATAAACAGCCGCGATGGCGAGCAAATACCAGTTTCGTTGGTGTATAAAAAGGGAACACCCGTGAACGGAAAATCTCCATTATTGCTTTATGCATATGGTTCCTATGGAAATACAATCGATCCGTATTTTAGCTCAACTCGTTTATCGTTGCTCAACCGAGGATACATTTATGCCATTGCCCACATCAGAGGCGGTCAGTCAATGGGGCGCCATTGGTACGATAACGGAAAAATGTTCAATAAAATTAACACCTTTAACGATTATATTGATTGCGCTAAGGCTTTAATTGAAATGAAATATACTTCGCCAAAACATTTGTACGGAATGGGTGGTAGTGCAGGCGGGCTGCTTATGGGTGCGGTAGCGAATATGGCTCCCGATTTGTTCAACGGAATTATTGCCCAAGTGCCTTTTGTTGATGTGGTATCGACCATGCTCGACGAAACCATTCCATTAACTACCAACGAATTCGACGAATGGGGCAATCCTAAAAATGAAGAGTCGTATTATTATATGCTTTCGTATTCGCCATACGATCAGGTAAAAGAACAGGCTTATCCGCACATGCTGGTTACTACCGGTTTGTTCGATTCGCAAGTGCAATATTGGGAGCCGGCAAAATGGGTGGCAAAATTGCGCGATATGAAAACCGATAACAACTTATTATTGCTTTACTGCAACATGGATACAGGTCATGGAGGGGCTTCGGGGCGTTTCGAGCAATACAAAGATGTTGCAAAGGAATATGCCTTTTTGCTGATGCTCGAAGGTATTGCGGAATAAATATTTGCAACAAATACACTTGCTTTTGATACATTTTGCACAGTTGTTAACCGAGTAAATACCTATTTTTGAAGGGTACAAAAAAAGCTAATTATGAAGTATTTGTTGATTATTGCCTTATCTCTTTTATTGGGTTCATGTGTTTCGGAAAAGAAAAACGAAACCTTGTTGTTGGTTGAGAATACCCTCGAAAAAGCCAAAGAACAATCGTTGCTGATGGCTCAGCAATTGATTGAAACCGAAGGTCGATTGCCCAAAACAATTGGTGCTGACGGAAAGCTCGAAACAAGCGATGCTTATTGGTGGACAAGTGGTTTTTTCCCGGGGCAACTTTGGTACATGTATGAATATACCCAAAGCGAAGTGTTAC
>JAFGAF010000306.1 GCA_016933815.1 Prolixibacteraceae bacterium | reverse complement strand
TATAGTGCCCGGGGTGAATACTTCGGGCATTTTTTATTTTTCTGCCAATTATTTTGTTTATTAATTGGTAATTGTTTGGCTTTTTTAATTAAAAAAGATTCATTTTGGATGCATTTCGATTACATTTGTAAGCTGTAAAAAAAAATATAAAATTATGGGAATTTCCAGTTTCTTAAGCAGCCTTTTCGGAACCAAGTCCGACAGGGATATTAAAGAAATAATGCCTTTGGTTGAATTGGTGAAAGTTGAATACGAGCGTATCAGCAAGCTTACCAACGATGAATTAAGGGCTGAAACTGCTTCGATAAAACAAAAAATATTTGACTACATTAAAGCCGAAGAGGCCGAAATAGCCGAGCTTAAGGTCAAAGCCGAAGATGCCGAAATTGAAGAAAGCGAAAAAATATACGACCGTATCGATAAGCTGAACGAAGCGATTGATCAAAAGGTTGAAGAGGTGCTTAACCAAGTGTTGCCAATTGCTTTTGCCATTGTAAAAGATACTGCGCGCAGGTTTACCCAAAACGAACAGGTTATTGTTACTGCTTCCGATTTCGACCGCGATATGGCTGCTCGCTACGAACATGTAAATATCGACGGCGACAAAGCCATTTGGAACAACCGATGGATTGCAGGAGGTAACGAAGTAGTGTGGGATATGATTCACTACGATGTTCAGCTCATTGGCGGTGTTGCATTGCACTCGGGTAAAATTGCCGAAATGGCAACCGGCGAGGGTAAAACATTGGTGGCTACTTTGCCTGTATTCCTTAATGCTCTTCCAGGGCGTGGCGTTCACTTGGTAACCGTTAACGATTATTTGGCTAAACGCGACTCGGAATGGATGGGGCCAATTTATCAGTTTCACGGTTTAAGTGTCGATTGTATCGACAAACACCGACCCAATTCCGAAGAACGCCGCAAAGCTTACAACGCCGATATTACTTTTGGTACCAACAACGAGTTTGGTTTCGATTACCTGCGCGACAACATGGCCATTAACCCCGAAGACCTTGTGCAGCGCAAACACAATTATGCAATTGTCGATGAGGTTGACTCGGTGTTGATCGACGATGCCCGTACGCCGTTGATCATCTCGGGCCCGGTTGGTAAAGCTACCGGCGACGAAATGTTCTTGGAATACCGCCCAAAAGTTGAAAAATTAGTTTCGGCTCAACGCAAAATGGTTACCCAGCTGTTGGCCGATGCCAAAAGGTTGCTTAACAAGCCCGATGCAACAAAAAAAGAACTCGAAGAAGGAGCATTATTGCTTTTGCGTGCCCATAAAGGCTTGCCTAAAAACAGTGCATTAATCAAGTTTTTGAGCGAGGAAGGTATCAAAGCGCAATTGCAGAAAACCGAGAACTTTTACATGCAGGAAAATAACAAAAACATGCACATTGTTACCGACCCGCTGTACTTTGTAATCGAAGAACAACACAATACCATTGAATTGACAGATATTGGTATCGACCTTATTTCGGGCGATGTTGACGATCCCGATTTCTTCGTATTGCCCGATATTGGTTCCGAAATGGCTTCATTGGAAAATACCCAGTCGCTTTCGCCCGAAGAACGTTTGGCTCAAAAAGATGAGCTCATGCAGCAATACAGCGTAAAATCGGAGCGGGTGCACACACTCAATCAGCTGCTTAAAGCATACACGCTTTTCGAAAAAGATGATGAATATGTAGTGATCGACAATAAGGTTAAAATTGTTGATGAGCAAACAGGTCGTATTATGGAAGGCCGCCGCTATTCCGATGGTTTGCACCAGGCCATTGAAGCCAAAGAATTTGTAAAAGTTGAAGCTGCTACTCAAACTTTTGCAACCATTACGCTGCAAAATTATTTCCGCATGTACCACAAGTTAGCCGGTATGACCGGTACTGCCGAAACCGAAGCTGGCGAATTTTGGGACATCTACAAACTCGATGTGGTGGTTATTCCAACCAATCGCCCCATTGTTCGCGACGACCGTGAAGATTTAGTATATAAAACAAAACGCGAAAAATACAATGCCATAATCGATGAAATTGTCGAGCTAAATAAAAAGAGCCGCCCGGTTCTTGTTGGTACCACTTCGGTCGAAATTTCGGAGCTGTTAAGCCGCATGCTTAAAATGAAGGGCATAAAACACAATGTGCTAAACGCTAAGCTGCACCAACGCGAAGCCGATATTGTTGCCGAAGCCGGTAAACCAGGTACTGTAACCATTGCTACCAACATGGCCGGTAGGGGTACCGACATTAAGCTGGCTCCCGAGGTGAAAGCTGCCGGTGGTTTGGCAATTATTGGTTCCGAAAGGCACGATTCGCGCCGTGTCGACCGCCAGTTACGAGGCCGTGCAGGTCGTCAGGGAGATCCGGGTTCGTCGCAGTTCTTTGTTTCGCTCGAAGACGATTTAATGCGCCTTTTCGGTAGCGGACGTATTACCAGCGTGATGGACCGCATGGGGCTTAAAGAAGGCGAAGTAATTCAGCATTCAATGATCACCAAGTCGATTGAGCGCGCACAAAAGAAAGTAGAAGAAAACAACTTCGGTATTCGTAAACGTTTGCTCGAGTACGACGATGTGATGAACTCGCAACGCGAAGTGGTTTACAAACGCCGTCGTCATGCGCTTTATGGCGACAGGGTTGAGCTCGATATCATGAACAACATGTACGACTCGGTTGAGGATTTGGTTAACAACTACCAAGGCGGCGATTTCGAAGATTTCAAACTTGAAGTGTTACGCGTTGCATCAATCGATGTGCCTGTAAAACTCGATGAATTCAATACTTTGAAACCTGCCGATTTGACCGAACGTATCTATAAAGCGATGCTCGATGCCTATGTTCGCAAAAAGGATAATATAGCGAAACAAGCTTACCCCGTTATTAAAAATGTTTACGAAACAAAATCGCATCAATACAAAAATATTGTAGTGCCATTTACCGACGGAAAGCGTTTGTATCAGGTAGTTACAAGCCTCGAGAAAGCATACGGCAACAAGGGGCGCGAGGTGGCTAAATCGTTCGAAAAACAAATCATGCTGGCAACAATCGATGAAGCATGGAAAGAACAATTGCGCGAAATGGACGAGTTACGCCAATCTGTTCAAAATGCTACCTACGAACAAAAAGATCCGCTGCTGATTTATAAACTCGAATCGTTCAACCTGTTTAAGGTGATGATTAATACAGTAAATAAAAAAGTGGTATCTATTTTGTCAAAAGGTCATATTCCGATTACCGATCCGTCGGAAGTGCGCGAAGCAGCTGAACGCCGCCGTACCGATATGAGCCGTATGCAAACCGGACGACAAGGCTTGCAAGGCGATGGCAGCAGTGTGCCGGGAAAACAGGAACCTGCCAAAGCACAACCTGTTCGTACCGAGAAAAAAGTAGGTCGAAATGATCCCTGCCCATGTGGTAGCGGTAAAAAATTCAAAAACTGTCATGGTGCCGGGTTACCCGATCATGCTTAAAAACAAATAGCAATTATGGCTTTGTTCAACTTTATACATTGGAATGTTAATCCCGAAATATTCAGTTTGGGGCCGCTTTCGGTTCGTTGGTATGGTTTAATGTTTGCCATTAGCTTTATTTTGGGTTACAACATTGTCGAAAAACAATTTAAACATGAAAAGGAAAACCTTAAATGGCTCGATAACCTGCTTATGTTCATTGTTATTGGAACAATTGTTGGTGCCCGTTTAGGCCATGTTTTTTTCTACGGATGGGATTACTATTCGCAACATCCGGCCGAAATAATAATGGTTTGGAAAGGTGGGTTGGCAAGCCATGGCGGCGCGCTGGGCATATTTATTATGCTTTGGCTCTTTTCTCGAAAATACACTAAACGAAGTGTGTTTTGGGTAATCGACAGGGTGGTTATACCCACCGCTTTGGCTGCTATGTTTATTCGTTTAGGAAATTTATTCAATTCCGAAATTTACGGTATTCAAACTTCGTTGCCCTGGGGTTTCATTTTCGAGCGCAATGGCGAAACAATAGCCAAGCATCCAACACAATTGTACGAAGCGCTGGCTTATTTGCTAACATTTGTAAGCATGCAATGGTTTTATTGGAAAACCAATGTGAAATCAAAAACCGGATTTTTAACCGGGGTGTTTTTTATAATGGTGTTCATTGCCCGATTCTTTATCGAGTTTATTAAAGAAGATCAGGAAGCCTTTGAAGCTGGAATGGTGCTTAATATGGGGCAATGGTTGAGCATTCCGTTTGTTTTGGGCGGAATTGCATTGGTCGTACTTGCCCTTAAACGCAAAGCATGAACTATGCAGGCGAAATAGCAGGCCTGGCAACAGCTGTTTGTTGGACTGTTACAGCTATGAGCTTTCAGGTAGCTTCGCGCCGTATTGGATCAGTTTCGGTAAACCTGATCAGGTTGGTTTTTGCATTTCTGTTTTATGTTGTTTATTCAAAAATATTTTTGGGGCAATGGCTCCCGCTCGATGCACCGCTTAAGGCCTGGATTTATCTCAGTATCTCCGGTTTAATAGGTTTCGTTATCGGCGATTTTTTCCTTTTCAAATCTTACGAATTCATCAGCTCTAAAATATCGATGCTGATAATGACATTGGCTCCTCCGGTTGCAGCAGTATTGGGCTGGTTTATGATGGGCGAACGTTTCACACTGATGAATACTTTCGGTATGCTGTTGGTTATTGCAGGCGTGTCGATGGTGATCATGAAAAAAGATGTCGAAAATGGGGTGAAGAAAAACCGTTACCCTGTGAAAGGAATTGTTTTTGCTCTTTTAGGTGCTGTGGGGCAGGGTGTTGGTGCTGTTTTCAGTAAAATTGGGATGGGCGACTACGATCCATTCGCTTCATCGCAAATTAGGGTAATTACCGGTATTATTGGCTTTACAATTATGATTAGCCTTATGAAGCGTTGGCCGGTTGTGTCAAAAGGACTTAGCGACAAAAAGGCTTCGAAAGCACTGGTGTTGGGCTCATTTTTTGGCCCATTCTTGGGCGTTTCGCTTGGAATGGTAGCTTTCAAGTTTACCTCGGTGGGTATTGCCTCTACTTTAATGGCAACAGTGCCTGTTTTTATTCTTGTTCCTTCGCATTTGCTGCTCAAAGAAAAACTAACTGTTGTTGAGGTGTTTGGTGCTGTGTTTGCCGTTGCAGGTATTGCCGTTTTTTTTCTGTAAAACATAATGGTTTGTTTTTATTTACAGTAATCTATATATTGCTGTATAAATTTATTGTACCCCAATATGAATTTTTTAGTAGTTGACAGTATTGATCAAACTCGTAACAAGTATCGAAGTTTCATTGAACAAACGGTGGCCAATAGTCAGGTTTTTGATTGTTCGAATGCCGAAGATGCTTTTTTTACCCTTTTCGATAAAGGAGGCGATGTTATTGTTTGCTCCGAAACATTGTCGTTTCGAAGCGGTTATGAGCTGGCAAGCTTAGTCAAAAAAATTAAGCCCAATATTCCGGTTATTATTATTGCCCACGACGATAAAAATGCCCTTCAGGCAATCAAATGCAAAGTATTTGATATTTTGGTTGAACCATATAATTTGCAACAATTTTCGGAGAGCATAAATAAAGCTGTTGACAGTTTCAATCAAAATATATCAACAGATCATGTTACCAATAAAGAAAGTATAAAAATTCAACTTGGTTTGGCCAATGGTTACCGTTTTGTCGATATCGACCAATTGGCCTATTGTATGGCCGATGGTGCTTATACCAATTTGTATTTCAATAGTGGAGAGAGCGAATTGTCGGGGTATTACCTGGGCCGAATTGAGAAGCTTTTGGACAATTTCCATTTTGTACGAATCAATCGTTCGGTATTGATTAACTTAAAATTTTTAAAGCAAATCGATAAAAGAACAGAAACCTGCGAACTTGTTGTAAATGGAGAGTCGAAACTGTTTAAAATAAACAGGGTTAATATTAATAATCTCCATAATATCAATATATTATAATATTATAAAATGGAGCATAAACTAAAAGCCTGTATAATTGACGACGACAAAGCGGCAAGACAAATTTTGCAAAAGTACCTCGAAATTTCGGGTAATGTTGAAGTTGTTGAAAGCTTAAGCGATACCCAACATGCCTTAGTGCTTATCAGAAGGCAAAAGCCCGATGTTCTTTTTCTTGATATCAACATGCCCAACGAAGACGGCTTGCAGTTTGCCGGGCGTTTAAGGGCGGTTAACCCTTTTATCCCAATTGTTTTTACTACTGCTTACAAAAATTATGCTTTGCCGGCTTTTAAAATTAAGCCTATCGACTATTTGGTGAAGCCTTTTGGTGTTGATGCGATTTTCGATGTGGTGAAACTGATTGAGGAACACATTGAGGTTGAGTCTCTGAAAAATTGTAGCTCAAGTATTTGGGGTAGCTCGATCCCAAATAAAATTAAATTCAAAGTAAATGGTGGATATGTATTTTTGAACTGTTCAGATATTATTTACATAACTTCGTCGCACAATATGGTCGATATCTTTTTGACCAACAATACTAAAGAAAAAGCTTATACAAATTTAAGTGAGTTGTACTGCGAATTAAAGGATAAAAATTTCTTCAGAATTAACAGGGCAGTGATTGTAAATATCGATCATATAAAACGAATTGATAAGAAAATGCGAAAATGTGTTGTCGATTTCGATGGAAAGGAAGTTGAATTCCCGTTTGCCATTAGTATCTTTGGCAGGTTTGAAGAAATGAAATCGATTAAACTAAGTTGATAATTCTCAATATGAACAAGCGTACTCGGAATATATTATTGGCATTGGGCATAACGTTGCTGATGTTTATTTTATGGTATTTCAGGGCAATATTTACCTATATTCTTATTGCATCCATTTTTAGTGTTATGGGGCGCCCGTTGGTGCGGTGGCTTAAAAAAGTTAAAATTTGGCGTTTTAAACTTGGAGCCTCGCTTAGTGCTTTGTTAACGCTTGTTTTAATGCTTACCTTCTTTTTTGGTTTGTTCAGGTTTTTAGTGCCTTTACTGGCAAGTAAGTTCACCGAGTTGTCGTCAATTAATATCGACGATTACCTTTCACAAATGGAAGAACCAATAAACAGGCTGGCCCTGTTTCTTTACGGCGAGCCGGTATCGTTAACAGGTGGCTCACTGGGTACTTTGCTGACCGATAGACTGGCTTCGGTGTTGAAAGTTTCGCACATTACCGATTTGTTTGGAACCTTAGCCTCTACATTGGGCAGCCTGATGATCGGGTTTTTCTCGGTTGCATTCATAACCTTCTTTTTCCTGCGCGAAGAGCACATGTTCCGAAACGGGATAATGATGTTGGTACCTGTTGAATACGAAGAGCGATTTTCGAAAATAATTGAAAGGGTAGCGTATTTGTTGCGCCGTTATTTTATTGGTATTATTTTGGAAGTTGTAATGGTTATGGCCCTCGATACGCTTGGCTTAACCATTGTAGGGCTTAATTTTTCCGATGCTGTTGTTATTGGGATGTTTTGCGGACTTTTTAATGTTATACCTTATCTTGGCCCTTGGTTGGGGGCTTTTGCAGGGCTTGCCATCGGGTTGGCGCTAAATATTAACGCCGATTTTATGTCGTATACTCTGCCGCTCCTGGGCTTTATGACCATTGTTTTTGTGGCCGTTCAGGTTATCGATAATATTTTGTTTCAACCCTTAATTTATTCGAGTAGTGTGAAAGCACACCCTCTCGAGATTTTTTTGGTGATAATGGCTGCCGGTAGTGTTGCCGGTATTGTGGGCATGATTTTGGCCATTCCGGTTTATACAATATTCAGGGTTTTTGGTGCCGAGTTTTTGTCGGCCATAAAATTTATACGAAAAATTACCGAAAACATGGATAAAGAAATGGAACGTAAATCGGATAAGGATAAGTTGCTTTAGATGAATAATATAACCAAAAATAAAGTGTATGAAGAAGATTGTCTTATCAGTTTTGCCGTTTTTTGTTTTTGTGTTGCTAAGTAGTAACATAACGGCTCAAACAATTATTAAAGTTGGTGCCGGTTACGGCTTGGGCACCCAAAAACTGTTGCTCGAAAATGTTACAACACTTTCGGGTCCCGAAAATATTTATGCCAGTTTTGGCGGTAATGCAGGTTTCTTTCTTGCGTTGGGTTACGAGTTGAATCAATACATCGATTTTGAATTCGACTTTGGTTATCAACAAGGTGATAATAAATTTATCGACTCGGGTTTGCCTAGCAGTTCTAAAACCTATATTGGTCATTTGTTGCACTTTGGTCCTTCGTTGGTTTTTAAAACATCGGTAAGCGAAAACCTTTCACCTTACGGAAAATTAGGCGTTTTTTCAGGTCTGCCTTTTACAAAAGAGATAATTATGGGTACCGAGAATAAGTTCAAAGGCGGTTTCCCCTTTGGTTATAATGGTGCCCTTGGGCTCGATTATAATTTTGCCGATACTTTCAAGATTTTTGCTGAAGTGTACAGCCAATCGATGGTTTACAAACCTACTCGGTTGAAAAAGCTCGATGGATCGGTAATCAAATTCAAAGATAAGCTTGATTTGCCTACACCCAACGATCAGGAATTGTCTTTTAATACATTTTCATTTGGTGCATTGGGGCTAAATATTGGTGTTAAAATTATTCTGTAAAGGATATTTCAGTTTAAACACAAAAAAGCGGAATGTCTGTATGTCATTCCGCTTTTTTTATTTGTGTGATGGTTATAATTACCAAGCAAATAATGGGTAATCTTTCATCAGTGAATTTACTTTTTTCCGAACATTGTTTATTACGTTTTCGTTGTCGTACGATGCAATAACAGTGTCAATCATTTCAACAATAACAGGCATCATATCTTCTTTTGCGCCACGGGTGGTAATTGCAGGCGTGCCTACCCTTAAACCCGAAGTTTGGAAAGGCGAGCGTGAGTCGAACGGAACCATGTTTTTGTTAACAGTTAAATCAGCATTTACCAAAGCATTTTCTACTTGTTTTCCGGTAACATCGGGGAATTTTGTGCGCAGGTCGATCAACATTGAGTGGTTGTTGGTACCTCCCGAAATTACTTTGTATCCGGCGCTAACAAATGCTTCGGCCATAACGGCTGCGTTTTTCTGTACTTGCGATTGATATACTTTAAACGATGGGTCGAGCGCCTCGCCAAAAGCAACAGCTTTTGCAGCAATAACGTGTTCGAGTGGTCCGCCTTGTTGCCCGGGGAATACGGCCGAGTCTAACAACGACGACATCATGCGTATTTCACCTTTTTTGGTAGCAATGCCCCATGGGTTTTCAAAATCTTCGCCCATTAAAATGATACCACCACGTGGCCCACGTAGGGTTTTGTGAGTGGTTGATGTTACAACATGTGCAAATTTTACAGGGTTATTGAGCAGCCCTGCAGCAATTAAACCTGCGGGGTGAGCCATGTCAATCATGAGCAATGCACCAACCGAGTCGGCAATTTTGCGCATGCGTTCATAGTCCCAGTCGCGCGAGTAGGCCGATGCTCCGCCAATAATCAATTTTGGTTTTTCGGCTTTGGCCAGTTGCTCCATTTCGTCGTAATCAACAAAACCTTCGGGGGTTACTTTGTAGGCAATGGGTGTGTACAACAAGCCCGATGAGTTAACCGGCGATCCGTGCGAAAGGTGTCCTCCGTGCGAAAGGTCGAGCCCCAGAAATTTATCGCCCGGCTTTAAAATTACACTCAACACAGCCGCGTTGGCTTGTGCACCCGAGTGAGGCTGAACATTGGCATATGCTGCACCGTACAATTGCTTAATGCGATCGATGGCCAATTGTTCGGTCATGTCAACAAATTGGCAACCACCATAATAGCGGTGCCCGGGGTAGCCCTCGGCATATTTGTTGGTCATTACTGAGCCCATGGCTTCCATAACTTGCTCGCTTACAAAATTTTCTGATGCGATAAGTTCGATGCCATCGAGCTGGCGATGTTTTTCTTTTGCGATAATGTCGAATACTAATGTGTCGCGTTTCATCTATTTATGTTTTGAATTATTGTTGCAGAATAATAAAGCGCAAAGATAAGTTTTTTAAGCATATGCTATCTTCAATTTTATTTACAAGCAATTGTGAATAAGTTGCTCTAAATAGAATATTATGATTGGTATAATTCTTGTAAAACGAATTCGAAATTCACCACTATGATACGGTTACTACAAATTTTAGGCCTGATGGTTCTCATAAATGTGACTGGTTTTTCTTTTAAGATGAATCATCTTTTCGCTTCATCTCCTTTCATATTTTCTAAAATCGACTCATTTAGAGTGATTTATTATCCCGGTCAGTTGCGGTCTGCAGGTGAATGCTTCGATTTGGGGATCACTGTTTTTTATCACAATGGAAAAATAAAGTCGCATAACGAAGGGGCAAAAAATTATTCGCTTTGGAATAAGTTCGAAGTAGAAGTGCTTGGCGGCAGTTGGGAAAACGGACGAGTAAGGGTGAATCAGCAAATGCTGCCTTCAGTTGGGAAAAAAGTTGAAGTTAAGGTAACGTTAAAAAATGATGGCTCGGTATCGAAGCGTTATTCATTGCCACTCAACTACGAAACCCGGCTGGAGCTTGTTCCCACTAGCGAAATAATTGCTACGCCCGGTTATGGTTTTAATTTTAAATTGTTGGCTACTTTCGATAATGGCGTACAAAAAGAATATCCTTATTTTAAAGGTAGCAATCTAAGTCAAAATTATAACTTGTATGTAAACGGAGGAGAGTTCCGAAGAAGCAGTTTTTATATCCATAGCGATTTTAGATTTGTACAGAATCATTTGGTGAGCATCGAAGCTCATTCGTTACGAAATCCGAGCTGTACCACTGAGTTTTTAATTGCACTCGATTATATGGCGCCACAAAAGCTGTATCTGAAAGGTTACGATGGCAGCAACGGTTTTTCGGGAAGCAGTGGTTCGGGTGGATCAACGGGGGAGAATGGTAGTAATGGCGAAAACGGACGTGATGGTGAACATGGTAACAATGGTCCCGATATTGAGCTTTGGGCCGATTGTTATTATGATTCACTTTTTGCAGGTGAGCTTATTTATATTGTTGCCAGTAATTTACATTCAATGGAAAAACATTTCTTTTTACTTAATCCTCTTGGAGAGGGAATAACTGTGAAATCGAAAGGAGGAAGTGGCGGCAACGGTGGTAGTGGTGGTAACGGAGGCGATGGTGGCAATGGTGCCGACGGCAATAGTTATAGGGTTGAAGTTGCAATAAACGACAGTGTAAATCAAACCAGAACATATTATGAACGAGGCGAGAATGGCGGAAATGGCGGAAACGGCGGAAATGGCGGTTACGGTGGCGATGGTGGCAATGGAGGCGACATTTTTTTGTTTTTATCGGATGATGTTATGCCTTATTCCGACTTGATTGAAGCCATATCGGTTGGCGGTTGGTGTGGAACAGGCGGATTCTCGGGCAGTGGAGGTAACGGAGGCAGTGGCGGTAAAGGCAGTCCTTCGGGGAGTAGCGGTTCAAGTGGATCAAGCGGCTCGTCAGGTTCGTCGGGCAGTTCGGGCTGGAAAGGAGCCGTTAATTATCAAATTGGCTACGATTTTGTCGATTGTCAACCTGTAGCTTTTCATTAATAATTAAGTGCTTACGTTTTCGGGTAAAATTAACTGGTTAAGCAAAGCATAAACGGTAAGGCCCGAAATGGTTTTGATTCCCAGTTTCTCGGTAATGTTTTTTCGATGGGTAATAACAGTATTGATGCTGATAAATAAGCGCTCGGCAATTTCTTTATTGGAATATCCCATGGCTACTTCTTTTAAAATATCGGTTTCGCGCGAGCTAAGCATGTTGTTGTTTGGGATTTTGCTTTTCGGCTTCACTTGCAAAAAAGCCTGCATTTGTTGGTTAATGGCTATTTTTGAGGTCGATAGGGTTATGTAATTGTCAAAGAAATTCATTTTTTCGGCCAGCTCGCCAATGCCAAGTATCTTGCCTTTAAAAATGACATTTATTTCATTTAAATGATTGGCTTTGGGTTTTTGAAGCAATTTGTTGTGAATGATCAAAAAATCGGACGATGAATGCCGGTGGTTGTTTAATTCATCCAAACTGTTGAGACTAACAAAGTTGGCGTCAATTCCTAAATCGTGAATAATGCCCCTAATGCCCGATCGGATAAAATATACGTTCGATGCAATGAAAATTGTTTTGCTGTTTTTGTTTTCAATCACTTTTTTTGAAATTGGAGTTCAATTTTATTGATTTTTGGTAGCAACACACGGTCTTCGATGCGTGAATGGTCGTTTAAATCTTCTTCGAGCCTGAATAATTCAATCAGTAGCTTTTCGATCAGATCTTTACGTTTAACAGGTGGTAAGAATTTAATGATGAGGTTTTTAAGATCGAAAAGCTTGGCTTCAAGTTGGTCATGATCGTCGTTGTTGTGCACCGATTTGCTTAGTGCATTCTTTTCAATGAGTCGTTCGAGCTTTTGTTGGTTGTGTTGCGCTCTTTCCAACTCGATGGTGAAGGGAAAAAGTGTTTTTTCTTCGTTTTCGAGGTGTTTGATTAATTCGGTTTTGTACTCCTCAAAAAAGTTGGCTATCAGTAGGTTGTTTTTTTTATTGTCGGGTTTACTGTTTTCAATAATTTCGTTAACCATTTTTTCGAGTTCAGGAATTTTTATGTTCCGATAGTAATTATGTGTGTTTGTAAGGTATTCAATAATAAGTATTAGTGGGTACTCTTGTAATTCTTCGGCAGTAAAATATTCGGGGTTATGGTAGCTGTTTATAATATCTAAAAAGAAGAATGGGTTAATGTTTTTTTCGGTACACACTTCGTTTACGGTTTTGTTGCCAAAGCCCAGGTCGATACCAAAACGCCCAATAATGGGTAAAAGCAAATAATTGTTCAATATAATATCGGCCATTTTCATGTTGGCTGTAAAGTGTATGTGTTTGTTCATTGTAATTTAAATGGTATAAATTTTTGTTTTATTACTATGTTATTAACGCCTGACGCTCTTTTATGTTTTGCTTATTTTAAAAAAAGCCTTGCAAAAATGCCCGGCTTTTGTTGTAACGCTAAAAATTTATGGCTTATTAATAAATGTAATTCTGTAAATGCAAAATTAAAACGAAGGCATGTATCTTAAGTCATAACATGTTGGTATTTTTGAGGTGTATTGTTGTTTGTTTTGTGCGTAAGAGCTATTTCGATAAATTTTTATAATTTAGCAACTGTTTATAAAATAAACACCTACAATGAAGAAGCTTAGCTTGGTAATTTGCGTTTATAATGAGGAAGATAATGTGCTCCCCTTGGCTGTTCAAATACAAAATACTTTAAACGGATACGATTTTGAAGCTATTTTTGTTGACGATGGTTCAACTGATTCTACAAAGGATAAAATAAGGCAAATAGGCGACAAACGCTTTACATTGCTTGAGTTGAGTAAAAATTTTGGTCAAAGTTCGGCATTGCAGGCCGGTATCGATTTGGCCCGGGGCGAGTACATTGTAACGCTCGATGGCGACTTGCAAAACGATCCTTCCGATATTCCAACAATGCTTGAAACTTTAATAAGTGAGAATCTCGATGTAATTGTTGGTAATCGGAAAAGTAGAAAAGACAGCATGTTTTTGCGAAAAATCCCCAGTAAAATTGCCAATGCCATTATCCGAAAAACAACCGATGTGAGTATAAAAGATTATGGATGTACGCTTAAAATTTTTAAAAACGAAATAGCCAAGGACATAAAAATATACGGCGAGTTGCATCGGTTTATACCGGTTCTGGTTGTTCTCGAAGGCGGAACCATAGGTCAAATTGATGTTAAACACCATGCACGTGTAAACGGAAAATCGAAATATGGTATTAATCGAACGTTACCGGTTATTATTGATTTATTGGTTATGCTGTTTCTTAAAAAATACCTTCAAAAGCCCATGCACTTATTTGGTGGAGTGGGTGGTATTGGGGTTGTAGCAGGCGTTTTAATAAACCTGTACTTGTTCGTATTGAAGTTATTGGGAAACGACATTTGGGGAAAGCCCTTAATGATATTGGGTATGATATTATTGTTGGGTGGTATTCAGTTGATTACTTTTGGTTTAATTGCCG
>JAFGAF010000028.1 GCA_016933815.1 Prolixibacteraceae bacterium | reverse complement strand
TTTACGCCGCCTTTGAGTGTAAGCTGTACATTTTCGAAGCTGATGTTTTGCACATTATGACCTTTTATACCTGTAATAATTGACGGATATTGTTGGGTGAATGCTTTTCCTTCGATGTTCTTGAAATGAATATTCGAGATAGCTCCAATCCGGGGTTTGCGACCTGGTACTGTACGTTTTCGATCGGCCAGCAGAATAAAAAATGCCTGTCCGCAGTTTTCAATGGTGCAATCGGAGAACGTAAGGTTGTCGATAATTGCACCATCCATCGATTCGATTACGATGCCCGTATTTTGGAATGCATTTTTAAGGGTAAGCCCCGAAACGTCGAAGTTCATAAAGGAGCCAAGGCCGTCGGTGCCCAGTTTAAAGCAGTTGCCTGCCCTAACATTCAGTTTGTCGATGGTGCAATTTCGAACGATAATATTTTTGCAGCCATATTCGCTGCCACTTTTAAAGCAAATACCGTCGTCTTCCGATTTGATATCACAATTTTCTATCAGTACATTGTGGCAATCAACAATGTCGATTCCATCGCGGTTGGGTGTAAGTGTGCCCGAGTTGATGGTAAGCGAGCTAATTGTTACGCTGTCGCATTCAATGTAAACCTGTGTCCAACAAGCAGGGGCGAGCAGGGTTAAACCCGATACCGAGATGTTTTTTGATGCAACAAAGGCAAAAATTCCCGGGCGGTCTTTTTCTGTTCCCAATTCTTTGGTGTTGAGCCATGGCTCAAAGTCACCTTGGCCATTGATGGTGCCACTGCCTTCGATATGAACGTTGCTTACATTTTGGCCGAAAATGAGCCTTCGTTGGCAATCGTCGAGCATGCGATTCGGGTAACGGGTTTCAATTAAGCGCGAAGGATAAAATTGTTGACTGTTGTTTTGGATGCCAAGCAAAGTGGCTGTTGAGTCAATATAAATAGTAATGTTACTGGCTAGCTGAAGCTGTCCGGTTAAAAAAGATCCATTGTGCAAATAAACAGTTCCGCCTGTTCCGGCACAAGCATCAATTGCTTTTTGCAGCGCCTCCATATCAATGTTTTTTCCATCACCTACAGCACCATAGCTAAAAACATCGAAAACAGGCTTCTTCAACTGCGAAAAAGCACCAGTGCAAATCAATAAAATTAGGAAAATAGTATTAATTTTTAACATGGTATAGGTATAGAGAGTTGTATTCAATATAATCTATCAGGTTTTAAAAATACTAAAAAAGTATGCCAAAGCAATCATTCACATTACAAACGAACAAAACTTTAGCATTGTAATAGCTTTGTTATTTATGTGCAATTTATGTAGTTGTTTATGTTCAGCAAACAGTTGAAAATATACATATAAAGTCCATGTATATGGTATTTAATTAATTGTAATATTGCGAAATAAATTGCAAGAATTCTAATAAAAAATAAGGGTTTTAGCGTTTAATGTTAAATCTTTCAGTTTTGTAGATTTTTATTTTGTGCAATGAGCTTTGCGGTCAATATAATGCTAACTATTTAATAATTAGCTTCTATTAAAAAGATAATGTGAGATTTTTAAACGCAATAATAAAAATTTAAAATCCACATATTCAATTAGTTAGCTTGTTTTTTGTTTTGGGTTTGTATTTCTTTGTTTGGAGGTTTAACTAACTAATTCGATTTTTTACAAACCTAAAAACAATAATATCTTATGAAAACAACATTTTACTTTTTATTAAGCTTTTTGCTTATTAGTACATTTAGTTGGGCAAATAATACTGCCCAAATAATGAAAGCTGAATCGGCACCTCAAATCGATGGCGTTAAAGATGCTTTGTGGAGCACAGCAACAGCTGTTGATTTTGGTGAGATGACCAATGCCGGCGATGGCGATGCTTCGGTAGAAGCTACTTGGCGCGCTTTTTGGGACAACGAAAACCTTTATCTTCTTTTCGAAGTAGTTGATGATGTAGCCATAAACAATGGTGCAGGAAATGCCGTTTGGTACATGCACGATTGTATTGAGGTTTTTGCCGATATGCAAAACGCTAAAAGTGCGG
>JAFGAF010000305.1 GCA_016933815.1 Prolixibacteraceae bacterium | reverse complement strand
TGACTATTGACTTATGACTACGATAATAAAAATATGCGGAATGGGCGATACTGCCATCATGCACCAACTGGCGCAACTGCCGGTTGATATGCTGGGATTTATATTTTACTCGCGTTCGCCGCGTTATGTAATAGGAAAAATTGAACCTTCTGAAATTGCCACATTGCCTGAACACATCAGCAACGTGGGTGTTTTTGTTAACGAAAATGAAGCGGTAATTGAAACAAATGCCAAAACGTATCACATCGACACACTTCAACTGCACGGCAGCGAAAGTCCCGAGATGTGCCGAAACTTAAAAAACAAAGGCTTTCGAATCATTAAAGCATTCAATTTAACTCGGCAAAACAATTTTGGTGCTTATGCGCCTTATTGCGATTTCTTTTTGTTCGACACACCATCGGAGCAACACGGCGGCACAGGAGCAAAATTCGACTGGAGCTTGCTAGAAAACTACAAAGGCACTACCCCATTTTTATTAAGTGGCGGCATTGGCCCAAACGATGCCGAAGAGGTGAAACATATCAAACACCCGCAAATGGCAGGGATTGATATTAATAGCAAATTTGAAGTAGAGCCGGGGATAAAAAATCCCGAACTCATTAAACAATTTATTACCATCAAACCACCCCCCAACCCCCTAAAGGGGGGGAACCCCTAACCCCGATATAGCTTCGGGGCCTAAAGGGGACTTTTTCAGCTCTTATAATTGATCTTTAGAACAAAAGTTAAAAAGATAGATGAACCACAAAAACAATAATGTAAACTGTAAAATCCCCCCCTTCAGGGGGCAGGGGGGTAGCATGTACTACGGAGCAGAACCTATTCTGTTTGAGTTTGCAAAGAATAATCGTCTGAAACCAACCGATGCTGAAGACTTTCTTTGGAAACATATATCTGGCAGCAAAATTGGTGTACGCTTCAAACGGCAGCATCCAATTGCCTATTTCATTGCTGATTTCTATTGTCATAAGGCCAAATTAATTATTGAGGTCGATGGCGAATACCATAATATACCGTCACAACACGAGTATGACAGTAATCGTGATTTTGAATTAGAAGAGTTAGGATTGAAGATTATTCGCTTTTCAAATGAACAAGTACTCTTTGATATCGAAAATACAATTCAAAAAATAAAAATTGAAACAGAAAACAGAATACTAAAAGGTTAAAAATCAACATATAACATACTCATTTACAACTTCTAGGATTTAAAACTATAATATAAAATCAAACAAAAATGAACGAAAATAACAACAACGCACAGCCCCAACACCCCCCCTTTAGGGGGATGGGGGGTAATTGGGGGGTTGATTCCAACGGTTACTACGGCGAATTTGGCGGTGCATTCATCCCCGAGATGTTGCAACCCAATGTTGATGCCCTAAAGGCCTGCTACAAAGAGATTATCAACTCCTACGAGTTCAAACAAGAGTTTATCGACTTGTTGAAAAACTACGTAGGTCGCCCATCGCCGCTATACTTTGCCAAAAGGTTGAGCGAACGTTACGGAGCAAAAATATACCTTAAGCGCGAAGACCTTAACCATACCGGGTCGCACAAAGTAAACAACACCATTGGGCAAATACTTTTGGCCAAGAAAATGGGCAAAAGCCGCATTATTGCCGAAACAGGCGCAGGTCAGCACGGTGTGGCCACCGCAACGGTTTGTGCCCTCATGAACCTCGAATGCGTAGTTTATATGGGTGCAACCGACATTGAACGGCAAATGCCCAACGTAAAACGCATGGAAATGCTTGGTGCTAAAGTGGTACCTGCCGAAAGTGGCAACAAAACGCTTAAAGATGCCACCAACGAAGCCTTGCGCGACTGGATCAACAATCCCGAAGATACTTATTACCTGATAGGCTCAGTGGTTGGCCCGCATCCCTACCCCGAAATTGTAGCGAAGTTTCAATCGGTAGTGAGCGAAGAAATTGGCTGGCAGCTCGATGAACAAATTGGCCGTACCGCGCCCGATTACATTATTGCTTGCGTAGGAGGTGGTAGCAATGCCGCTGGGGTATTCTACCATTATCTCGACGACACCAACGTGAAACTCATTGGCGTTGAAGCATCGGGCATGGGCATTCACACCAACGAAACAGCTGCATCGATGGCTTGTGGCGATGTGGGTTTTATTCACGGCTCGAAAACATTATTGATGCAGGATGATGACGGCCAGATTACGGAGCCCTACTCCATTTCGGCAGGTCTCGACTATCCCGGCATAGGTCCTTTGCACTCGCATTTATTCAAAACCGGAAGGGCAACTTATATCGATGCCACCGACCGCGAAGCCTTGGATGCTGCATACCTGCTTACCAAAATTGAAGGAATCATTCCTGCTTTGGAATCGGCACATGCGCTTGCTGCTCTCGAAAAGATTCAATTCAAACCCAACGATGTGGTTGTGGTAAACATCTCGGGGCGAGGCGATAAAGATATGGATACGTATATAAATGAATTAGAAAAAAGTCAGTAGTAATTGGTCATTAAGCTGATACTGTAATCATCAACATTACGACCACTAACTTAATGACCATTGACTTAATGACTTATTGACTTAATGACTTTTTAAAATGAACAGATTACAACAAAAACTGAACGATAAAAAAGAAAACCTGTTGACCATCTATTTCACAGCAGGTTATCCTGAATTGAACGATACAGGTACAATAGTAAAAGAATTGGAGGCTGCCGGCACCGATATAATTGAAATAGGCATGCCGTTCAGCGACCCTGTTGCCGACGGCCCAACCATTCAGGCCAGCAGTTTAAAAGCGCTGCACAATGGCATGAGTATTAAAGTATTGCTTGAACAGCTTAAAGCCATCAAGAGCGAAGTAAACATACCCATTCTGCTTATGGGCTATATCAACCCAATTTGGAAATATGGAGTTGAAAAATTTATGGCCGACTGTGAAGCTGCCGGTGTTTCGGGGCTAATACTGCCCGACATACCACTTGATGAATTCAAAACCGACTACGAAGTACTTTACAAAAAGCACCATTTAAGCAGCGTTTTCCTTGTTACGCCACAAACCAGCGATGAGCGCATTTGTGCCTACGACGAGGCTTGTACCGGTTTCATATACATGGTTTCGTCGGCAAGTACCACCGGAGCCAACAAAACGGTAGATACCGAAAAGCAGGTTGCTTATTACAATCGGGTAAAAAGCCTGAACTTGAAGAACCCCACACAAATAGGCTTCAATATCAAAGACAAAGCCTCGTTCGAAAGGGCTTGCCGGTACGCTAACGGCGGCATCATCGGTTCGGCGTTTATCAAAAAGCTTTCCGAAGAAGGCGATTTGAAGGTGAAGGTGAGGGAGTTTGTTGCTGGCATTCAATAATTCCGGCAGAAACAAAGCCCGCAAGCAAAAAAGTTATTGAAAATCATGTTGAAATAGAAAAGATTTCATAGATTTGTATCCAAGTGAATACACCACAACTAATGTACATTATTGAAAAAACAAACGAATTTGACAAATGGCTGAGAAAACTCAAAGACTTTAGGGCTAAAGCCAAAATATTGTTTCGTATTCAGAAAATTGAAAATGATGAGCACTTTGGAGACTGCCAACCTGTTGGTAATGGTATTCAAGAATTAAAGATTGATTACGCTAAAGGATACAGGGTATATTTTAAAGCATCAGACGGTAAAATCATTATCCTACTTATTGGTGGAGATAAATCAACTCAGCAGAAAGACATTGAAAAGGCAAAAGATATTTTAAAAAGAATTATTAAGTAGAGAAATGGAAACTTCGAGATTTGATATAGCTGACTATTTAGATAGTAACGAGATGGTTGCAGAATACCTTAATGCTGTTTTAGCCGAGGGAAATGATTCCGATATAATTATAGCAATAGGACATATCGCAAAATCAATCGGCATGACAAAGATTGCTCAAGAAACTGGATTAAGCAGACCAAGTTTATACAAAGCTTTATCGGATGGTGCTAAACCTCAGTTTGAAACAATAATGAAAGTATTAAAAGCAATTGGCGGACAGTTACAAATAAATCCAATCACAGCATAAAGAAAAAAGCGCAACAAAAGCAAAATATAAATTCACCCCAACTTCAGTAAAAAATTTCTATTCAACATAAACCATCACTTTGGTTTTGTAATTGGTATAATGAACATAGCGCTCAACAGCATTCCATAGAACCATTTTTTCATCACTGTTTTTAACGGCATAGGGCCTTACCTGATGGGTGGAGCTGTTTTGCGTTATTACCGTTGCTTTCCATATGCTTTTTTCGGCATCGAGCTCCCATTTTTCAATCTCGAAAATATGATTTCGCTCCAGTGATAGAAAAAGGGTATGATTGCCTTCGGGTGAAATGCTTAAGCCGCCTGAATAATGTGGCTCGCGTTCATGTTGGTTTTCGGGTGTTTGAGGGAACCATTTTCCTGAGTTTACAATTTCTTTATCGATCCATTGCCGGCCATCGAACCAAGCGTAGTGATAAACATGCTCATTCTCGCTTGGATATCGGGCATAAGCAATGGCCGGATTTCCTTTTTCGTTAGCATAAATATCGAATACCCAAGCACGGTG
>JAFGAF010000304.1 GCA_016933815.1 Prolixibacteraceae bacterium | reverse complement strand
ACTGCGCATTGGTATTGTTTGGGGAATTTGGCATGCTCCCTTAATTTTAATGGGGCACAACTACCCCGAACACAATTTGATTGGTGTAGGCATGATGACGGTTTGGTGCATACTGCTATCGCCGGTATTTTTGTATGTAAGGCTGAAAAGCAAGTCGGTAATTGCTGCATCGATTATGCACGGCACATTGAACGCAACCGCCGGAATACCAATTATGTACCTTGTTGGGGGCAACGATTTAACATTGGGACTTACAGGTTTTAGCGGTTTTATTTCGCTGTTAATTGTTATCGGAATAATGATTTTATACGATCTGAAATTTGCGCAGAAACCAATTACCAATACCATTTTGGCCGATAGCCTGGATCGAACAGTCTGAAAAAAAAAACTAAATAGAAAATACCATATCGTGGGTGCACTACGTTTGATGAAAAGTGCTTAAATTGTACTGACAAAAATCGACGTAAACCATGAAAACCAATCAATTCCTTTTAGCCATCATTTTGTTGGCAACAACATCGTTGAGTGGCTTTGCCTTTCAATCGAAAACGAACAGCGGGCAAGCCATAATTATTGATCATACTTGTACCCAAATCAGCCAAATTCCTTTGGAACAAATCAATGCGGCCAAACAAAAATTAGTGGTTGCCTACGGACACACTTCTCACGGCAGCCAGTTAACCACAGGAATGGATCGTTTGGACAATTTTATGACCGGGAAAGGATACAGCCGGGGCACTTTTGCCTATTCGGGAAATGGCGATAACAACAGCTTGCAATTGCGCGATTGCCCGTTTTCGGGTGCCGACGATTTGGGCAACCCCGACCGCAGCAGCTGGGCAACAGCTACACGCAATTATTTGAATGACCATGCCGAAGTAAATGTGATCATGTGGTCGTGGTGCGGGCAAGCAGGTTGGGCTTCGAACGATGAGATCGATCTTTACCTAAGGCTGATGAACGAACTCGAAACCGATTTTCAGAATGTAAGCTTTGTGTACATGACCGGTCACCTCGATGGTACAGGCGAAAACGGACAACTGAACCAAAACAACCAACGCATACGCGACTTTTGCAAAAACAACAATAAAATATTGTACGATTTTGCCGATATCGAAAGCTACGACCCCGATGGCGAAACCAATTACATGCTGCTTTATGCCAACGACAATTGCGACTACACAAGTACCGAAAACGAAAGCCGCAACTGGGCAATCGACTGGCAAAACTCACACACCGAGGGTGTTGACTGGTACGGATGTTCGGCAGCGCATTCGCAAGCGCTTGTTGGTAACCTAAAAGCCTACGCTGCTTGGTGGCTTTTTGCCCGATTGGCCGGCTGGAACAACGAGCAAACAATAGGCGTTAAACAAATAAAAGCAGCACCCTCCGACGCTAAAGTCTATGTAAGCCGAAATGCCATTCATTTTAACATTGATACCAACGAGCGTATCGAGCAAGCCATGCTTTTTGATCAACAAGGTAAAACTGTTTTCTCAACCAACAAACTGTTGAACAATATCATAGACATTGATTTGCTCAATACTCGCGGAATTTTATTTTATCGTATTACCACTAATACCAAAAAGAAATACACCGGAAGAGTAATGCTTAACAGCCGATAGCGCATTT
>JAFGAF010000303.1 GCA_016933815.1 Prolixibacteraceae bacterium | reverse complement strand
TTTGAAATTTATTCAAGCAGGAGTAGCTCAGTCGATAGAGCAAAAAAAACCACCGGCAACTACCAGTGGTTTCGTATATTTTATTAAATAAAATCTACTGTCGTTTTTCAATATAAACATCTTTATTTTCGCCAAACGAAAAATCAAGTTCCATCGAAGTACAAATAATATCAATCACTTCGTAGGCATTGCCGGTATTAATTGAACCGGTAAACGATTTTTGAAGTTCCGATTTGTCGTTAATTTTCAAACCAAAATAATCTTCAATAACAGGCCATATTTCATGAAGCTTCTTATTCTGACACGAATAATTAAACATTGCATAATTCGGATAACCTTTAATATTGTTGTCGATTACATTTACCTGATTGTTGACACCTTTAAACAACATGCCTTCCGAAATCCTAATCTTTTCACCTCCATAATCGACTCCGACAACACCTTGATAGCATTGTACTGATAGCACATGGTTCAAATCGGCCACGCTAAAACGGGTACCCAACACCAAAACACCGCCATGCTCTGTTTTCACATAAAAAGCATTTTCATCTTGATGTTCGGCTTCGAAATAAGCTTCGCCTTTGAGCCTTACTTGTCTGTTGTAGAATAATTTCGAATATTTCAGCTGTGCTCCTTCAGTAAGTATTACCCGCGAATCATCTGGCAAATAATATACATTCGAAGCATTTTGCACACCTTTAATTGTTTCGAATGAAAAGAAGAAATAAAGCGAGAATACGACCAGAATTGCAGCTGCAACCGAAGCTGCCGAATAATAAAATCTAATTACATTGTTACGCTTAGGTATAAATTGTTCTTTTGCATTAATTTTATCGAACAAAGTGTTCAGGACATCCTCCTTCTCCTTCATAGCGGGAACTTGAAAGTACCGAATTGATTGATCGATTCTCTTTTCCAAAGATAAATCGTTCTTTGTTCCGTTAATATGTTTAAAATTTGGATGCCTGAACATAACCCTACTGTAAATTACTCGACATTATTACAAATGTATTGATTATCACCCTACCCTTTTTTTTGAATTTTTTTTAAATATTTCTTAATGCGCTGATAATGAACAAACTTATAAATCATTTTTATTCGTAACGTAAATTTACATAAAACAGTGGCGAAAATGCACTGGCTGTTGTAGCTATTTGCATGTTGTGCTGTTGCAATCCTTCGGGTATTTCAATATTTTTTCGGGAAAGTTCGTTCTGTCTGTTTAACACATTAAGTATGGTAATACCAATATCGGCATAAAAGTACCTAAAATCGATTTGTTTAACCAGCGAAATATCGAGTTGCATAAAATCGGGCAAAACACCGAAATTTAAATTATCAACTGTTGAAGAGTTCAATAGATAATTCATTCCGCTCGAAAAGTACCAGTTAGCAGAGGCTGTCCAACCTCTAAAAGTGGCAATTTCGGTCAACCTGAAACGATGTAATTGATGTTCGAACGAATTAAAATAAGTTGACTGGTTGACACCTTCGATTTGTTCGAGCGATTGAGAGAGCGAATATGATAGTAAATGCTTCAAAAATTTCGATTTGTATTGAAAAAAGAAATCAAAGCCATAATTAAGTTCCTGACCAATCAGTTCGTTATATTGAACAATATCAATTGTGTGACTGGTATTTTTTTGTCCCAAATAAAAAACTTTTCCGTTGTTTTGTTTACTGTATGCTTCGATATTCAGCATTAGTTTAGGCGATTCGTACCGAACGCCGGCAATATGATGAAATGCATCAAGGTATTGTTTATCCTTATCGGGGATGTACCAAATTGGTGAAGGATTGTGATATGAATCGATTCGGTAAGTTAAATACATGTGTTGCAAATAACGCCCCGAAGAATAGTAAACTTTCAATTTCGGAAGCGGCATAATTTCGATGCCATAACGAGGTTGCACACTAAATTTTCCATTATTAATATTGTACAAGGCCCTTAAGCCTGCCCTAAGTTGCAACCAACTCAATGGCAATAAGTCGGCCTGATAATAAGCACTTAAGGTTACAATTTGCCTATTTGCACTAATCGAATCGTTATAATTGTTAGCGCCTAACACTTTAATCTCATGATCTTCGTACAAATAATTCAAATAATTGTAATTGTACTCGGCGCCATATTTGTGCTTGATGTATTTGTTGTTCAGTTCCGATTTCCAATATGATAAAATGCTCCTTATATGAATTTCGTCGGCATCGAAAAATGGTTTTACAGGTTGTGTAATTATATCGGGGCTTTTTCCGTATTCCGATACCGAATTACTTTTAAAATTGTTGTAAGCAACCGAAAAAGCGTTAAGCCAACCATTTCGCGACTGATTTTTAAGGTTATAACTAAATCCAAGCGTTTTACTCCCTGTTTGGTTAAATTGATAATATTCGCCTGGCATATCGAAACGATAATCGCGCTGTTCGTTGTTAAAACTATTGAATAAATTAAAACTGCTTTCAACCCTTTTATTCGGACGTAAACTAAGCTTTAGGTTGATATCGGAATAATTAACATCGGTAAAATCGACATAAGCCTCATTAAGTAATTGGTTATCGGCAAAATAGCTTTTGTTTTCGAGCGCAAAATTACGGGTGAGATAATTTGACCAAACATCGGCAAACGACTTTTTAAACGAACCCGACAACGAGGCTTTTTCATTAATTGGCATTCCCACATAAATATTTGTATGCAATTGGTTGGCAGTAAAATCAATTTCGGCCCGCTCGCTGCTGCCAGCTTTGCCTGTTAAATCTACAATTCCCGATGTGCGACCACCATATTCGGCTCCAAAACCACCCCTCGACACAAATGCCTGCTGAATATATTTGGCGTTCAAAACACTTAAATTTCCCATCAAATGGTTCGATTCAATCATCGGAATACCGTCAATCAACACCAAATTATCCGACGGTGCCCCACCTCTTATCGACAATCCGGTATCGACACCTTTCAAATAGTTGATGCCCGGAATGGTAATAAGGGCATTTATCAAATCGTTCGATTCAATACTTGGCATTTGCAAGGTTGACGAAGGATGAAAAGCTACCATCTCGGGGGCTTCGCTCATTTCGACAAAGAAGTTGATGCGCATTAAGCCCATCGCGTTCATGGGTACCAAACGAGGTATGGGATCGAGTTTAATTTCAACCATTGCCGAACTGCTTAGCACAAAGCTTGTATCAAACGCTTCGTAACCAATATGTTTTATCGATAATTCAATATTGTTATCGCCTTCGAAAGTTTTTGAAAAGAACCCCATTTCGTTGGTTATGGTCGACTCTGTTCCGTTAATCATTACAGAACAATAATTGATCTTTTCACGTGTTTTGCGGTTAATTACCAAACCCTTAAGTGTATATTCACGCACTTGAGGCCGAATATTTGCGATTGTATCAATTGCTTGTTCCTTTTTAATTGCTGTTGCAGTTATGGCTTCGGCCATTTTGGTTTCGTTATCGACAAATAGCACATAAGTTCCGGCTATGAGTCTGAAATTCAGACCAAACGTTGTGCAAATATCGGTTATAAACGATTCTAACTCAACATTGGTAACGTTTACAGATGTTTCAATTTGCGAAAGCAGATCGTCGTCGAATGCAAAACGAACCTGATAATTTACCGAAACCTGATTGAGAATTGTGCTTAATGCAAGATTGTTGGCCTGAACCGTTACTTTTTTTTGTGCAAAGCCCGGCAAACCAACAAACAAAAGTACGGCAATTAGTATTTTAGATATGATTACCGCTTTTTTTGGCATTGAAAGTAATGATATGTTCTTCGTGGTTAACTGTATAAATTAAATCCATAGCATAAGATACAATGTTTAAGCCATTGTTCAAATTGGCCAAATCGATTTTACCCGAAAAATTTCGTTGTGCGATTGAATTGTCGAGATTGACCCGGTAGTTAAAACGCATTTCAATAAAGTTTGCCAACTCGCCCAAGCTAATCTTGTCCCAATAGTAAATACCGTTTAACTTGTCGGAGAACGAAGTTTTATCTAATTTATATATTTCGGAAACAGAATCGTTGAAAGCCATCATCCCTTCACCTGCCTTTATGATGTATTCGTTGCGATTGCGTTTAAAAACAACGCTCCCTTGGTAGCATTCTATATGCAGGTAATCAGGCGAATATGCAACAACATTGAATTTAGTGCCTAAAACGCTAACATTTCCACCTTTAAAATCGACACTAAACGATTTACCTTCACGCACATCGAAAAAAACTTCTCCGTTAATTTGGATATTGCGGTTACCGGTAAATTTATTATAATGGTACTTGGCACACGAATTTGAATTAACAACAAGCATCGAACTATCGGGCAAATAAACTTTTTCGTTTTGCAAGGTTGCAGTTTGTATTTCGGGCGAGAAACGACCAATTTTGAACATTCCCATGTACAAAACGAACAAAAATACCAGAGAAGCAGCAATTGAGCCAAGCCAAAAATTAACTTTTATAACCTTTGGCGATTTGAAAGCAGGCTTTTCGTCAATTCGTTTTTGCAACTTCTCCCATGCAGCATCGGTCGACAGTTTTGACGGAACACCGTAACTGCCAACTACTTTATCGATATATGCCTGATCGAAACGTTGCATTTTTTATATTTTATAAGCAATGTTTTCGCGTAAAAGTTTAAGCGCTTTACTGATCTGTTTTTCAACAGCTTTTACACTTATTTTTAAACGCTCTGCTATTTCGTGGTATTTCAATTCGTCGATGCGGCTCATGAGGAAAATGGTACGGCAATGCTCAGGAAGGTTGGTTATTGCTTTTTGCAATTTTACGTCAAACTCCTTCATTTCCAATATAAATTCAGGCGAATCGGTATCGTTTTCAACAACCGAATTATTGATAAACCGATGATCGAGCACCTTCTTTTTATGCAAATTGTAAAACATGTTTCGGGCTATCCTGAAAAGCAATGGTTTTAAGGTTTCGTCGTTAATTTTTTCCCTAATTTCCCATATTTTCATGAATACATCCTGCACCAAGTCTTCGGCAATTTCCATATCGCCCGACAGATAATACAGGTAATTTCTAATGAATTCGTAATGTTCATTAAAAATAGCCTTAAACCAATCTTTTTCTTTTGTAGTGTTAACCATAAATGGTGAATACATTTGTTACTTGGCTATTGAGCAAATGCAAAGCTAATAATTTTCACTAAATAGCAATTTACTGAACAAAAAATTATCGACGACAACAAGCATAAACCTATGCGCCGATTTCATTATTAAGATTTTAACCGATTAAAAAAATGCTTTGAATCGCCCCACTGGCCATAGGCAATTTCGCTATCGGCAAGAGCAAGCCGAGCATCCAAACACCCCATGCATTCTTCTGGTTCTTCATCAACACAAGGTTTGTTTTGGTAAAGCGCATAATTGTTCCGATACATTCCCGGCGTAATATTAGGCATAATAACGTTTGCTCCTACTTTAACAGCTTTTTCGCGGCCTAAAGGGTCAATGGCCTGCAAAGCAGTTGCGGCAGCAATATTGATATCTTTCATCATTAAACGCAAAACAGCAATCATTTTTAATGCCATTTCGAAACGCTTTGTAATGGGCCACAGCATTTTATTGTATGCATACAATGGTGTTTGATCGTGTTCAACATAAGGTCCCATTCCCACCATATCGACATCGAATTTTTGCATAAAAAGCAAATCGGCAGCCAGGTTTTCAACAGTTTGAAACGGAAGACCAATCATGACTCCGGTGCCTGTTTGGTATCCAATTTCCTTTAATTGATAAAGACAGTCTAAACGTTTTTGAAACGAATGATCGGACGGATGCATTTTTCCATACAGTTCGGCCGACGATGTTTCGATCCGCAACAAATAACGATGAGCACCTGCATCGAACCAATGCCTGTAAACATCGGCCGGTTGCTCACCAAGCGATAAGGTGATGCCCAATTCACCCTTGCTGAGCTTTTTTATCGCCTTCAGTAAATTGCTTATGCGCTTTGTAAATGTAGTGCTGCTTACTTCACCCGATTGTAAAACCAACGAGCCATAGTTGTTCCGATAAGCAAAATCGGCTGCTTTTAGAATCGATTCATCACTTAAATTATAGCGGGCAACTAACTGATTGTCGTTACGTATGCCACAATAAAAACAATTTTTGGAACACACGTTCGAAAACTCAATTAAGCCCCTGAAA